>NZ_JACJEI010000024.1:0-75872 GCF_014163985.1 Pseudoalteromonas sp. SR41-4
GTTAGACTGTGAGGAGTCAGTTGCCGCAGGGAAAGCCAATGGCCTACCGGTCGTATATGCATTATTTGACGATGAAGGTCATGGTTTTAGCAAAAAAGAAAATCGTATCACTGCCTCCAACGCGTATCTAAACCTTTTAGATACCTACTTAAAAGAACCCTTTGGCCCACAAGGCTAATATATTAAAGCTGACTAGAAGTTTAATTATAAGCCGGTAGTTCTGATCAAGCTTGCTGGTTTTATTATGTTCTTTGTCAAGTTCAGGTAAGATAACTGATAGCTGATAGCTGATAGCTGATAGCTGATAGCTGATAGCTGATAGCTGATAGCCAAAGTATGTTTTATTGCAATAGGTATACAAGGACTTTATAAACTTATTATTGAGGAAATAACAAGTGGCGGAGTGGACGGGACTCGAACCCGCGACCCCCGGCGTGACAGGCCGGTATTCTAACCAACTGAACTACCACTCCGCAGTGGTATGTGCATGGGGTAATGCACTTACTAATTTTATTACTGATATCAAGTGGCGGAGTGGACGGGACTCGAACCCGCGACCCCCGGCGTGACAGGCCGGTATTCTAACCAACTGAACTACCACTCCGCAGAGATATCATTATACTTGTTATTACTTAATTTGTTGGCGGAGTGGACGGGACTCGAACCCGCGACCCCCGGCGTGACAGGCCGGTATTCTAACCAACTGAACTACCACTCCAGCATACAAATTTTGTAATATAACATTGTTTAAATAGTTGGCGGAGTGGACGGGACTCGAACCCGCGACCCCCGGCGTGACAGGCCGGTATTCTAACCAACTGAACTACCACTCCAGCGCATATTTAAACTGTTATTTTTTCTTATTGGCGGAGTGGACGGGACTCGAACCCGCGACCCCCGGCGTGACAGGCCGGTATTCTAACCAACTGAACTACCACTCCATAATAAGAATATGTTTTACAACCATATGTTGTGTAAGTGTTGGCGGAGTGGACGGGACTCGAACCCGCGACCCCCGGCGTGACAGGCCGGTATTCTAACCAACTGAACTACCACTCCAGCGTCTACTTACAAATTGTCGAAAATTGGCGGAGTGGACGGGACTCGAACCCGCGACCCCCGGCGTGACAGGCCGGTATTCTAACCAACTGAACTACCACTCCACATTTTCGTTGCTGTCTGAGTCTCCCCTGACAGCGGCGTGAATAATACGAACCAACCCCTACTTCGTCAAGGGCTTTTTTGTTTTTTTACAGGTTTTTTAGTCATCTGACATCGAAAGGTTTAAAATTTCACCGGATCTATCACTTTTTGAACCATTTTTGTCGAGTTCTTTTTTTTCATTACTTTGCGGCTCATTTTCAACTGCTGTTTTTTTCTTCAAAAATGGTAAGTTGATTTTCGGCATGATTGATTTTTTCTGCACAAATACACGAATTGCTAACCAACCCAACAGCAAAACCAGTAAATTCCCGCCAACAATTAAACTAATAAATGTAATTGTTGCCATTGATTCGGCTTCCTTAGCAACTCTTTCTATTTCTTGTTGCTGTGCTGGGGTAATAATTGGTTCTGGTAATTCAGGCACCACTTCTATTGGTCGTTCTATTTCAAATTTATAGGTCGGTAAAGTCGCCATAAATTCGCGCCCATTAACATTAGTACCAAAAACAGACAGTTCAATACTGTATCGCCCCCAATCATAATTTTTAATCGTCAGCTGACGGGTCAAACTGTTTTTAGCATCAAGCGTAAACATTTGCTCTTCATTATTGGGGTAATAAATTTTACCTTGGATCAATACCGTATCTGGTTGCACTATTTGGTTATCGAGGGTAATGGTTAATTGATGTTCTTGCAGGTCATCTTCGGCTAAGGCGATTTCATAACTAAAGGGGGGTTCTTTAACTTCGATAAGATCTTGCACGACGGTGCGCTTTAATAATGGGGTTTCAATATATAGCTCTGGTCGCCATTGTCCGGCTGGGAAAACTAATTTAAATTCACCGGTAAAAATACCATCTTTAGGGCGCTCATCGAAACCACGGCCATCGTCTTTAAATTCAGCAACATTCTGAGTGCCAGCGCCAAAGTTTGCAAAGTCACTGTTATTGGTGCTAATAAAGTCAACATTTAAACTGACCACATCCCGAAACAAGCCCACTTGAATCGGCTCACCATCATTTAGTATTTGCCCTGTAATTTTAACTGTTTCGCCACGAAACAGTAATGGGGGTAATGGTTCGGCTTGTAATTCTACTTCTCCTAACACCACAATCCGGCTTTTCGGCAAAATACTACCAACGACCTGCCAAGGCCCAGGCATTGGCTGCTTAATAGTAATCAGATCATAACTTAGCTCATCAAACCATTGTAGGTTGTCATCTTTTCTCGCCGAGGTTGCATAATATTTACTGCCATCGGGTTTTACCAATACCACTGCTGGTGCACCGGGCTTGCGAAAAAATAATAAGGTGATTTCGTCAACTTTATAATCAATACGAAAACGATTTTCCAGTAAAGGAATTTCATTTTGCCGCCCATCGCGCTGCAGTAAGGTTATTTTATCTTCATTTGTTGCACTGCTGGTGTTTGGTAACATCATAACCAAACACACAACTAACATTATGCTTCTCATGTTTTGCCTTATTCGGCGCGCCATATACATTGACCACCGGCTTCGTTGACTATATTTAATCGCTCTTCGTGAGCGAGTTGCTCATCATTATTGGCTTGTAAGACCACCAGCGGTGGACGGTTTGAATCTAAACGACGCAGTTCTTTTTGTTGTTGCTCACTGCCTTGATTTTTATTTTGATTAAGATTGAGCTTTACCTGCCCCCCCGTCATCGCTAAATAAACGTCAGCTAAGATCTCAGAATCCAGTAGTGCGCCGTGTAAGGTACGCTTAGCGTTATCTACATCATAACGCCGGCATAACGCATCTAAGTTATTCTTCTGTCCTGGATGCAAGTCACGCGCCATTTTGAGGGTGTCGAGAACTTGGCAGTAATCATGGGTTTTTTGATAACCTTGATTGAGCAACGCAAATTCATTATCCATATGACCGACATCGAACGGCGCATTATGAATTACCAGCTCCGCCCCTCTAATATAGTCGAGAAACTCTTGAGCTATTTGATGGAATAACGGTTTATCACGTAAAAACTCATTAGTGATACCATGAACATCAATGGCTTCTTCGTCACTTTTGCGCTGTGGGTTGATATAAACGTGAAAGTTATTGCCGGTTAAACGACGATTCACTAATTCCACACAGCCAATTTCAATAATACGATGCCCTTGTTTAGGGTCGATGCCGGTGGTTTCTGTATCTAAAACTATTTGTCTACGTGCCATATCGAATTTAGCCTGACTCTGGTATCTTTCTATAATCACTTTATTGTACATAAGATCAAGGGAAAACAGTGCAAAAAACCGTAGAGATTTACACCGATGGCTCATGTTTAGGTAATCCGGGCCCCGGCGGTTATGGTATTTTTATGTTTTATAATGACCACGAAAAAAAATTAAGCCAAGGCTATACCCTCACCACCAATAATCGAATGGAAATGCTCGCAGCAATTGTTGCTCTTGAGAGTTTAAACCGCCCGTGTGAGATAAATCTCACCACCGACAGCCAATACGTGAAACAAGGTATTGAATCATGGCTTGCTAACTGGAAGAAGCGAGGCTGGAAAACAGCTGCTAAAAAACCAGTTAAAAATGTCGATTTATGGCAGCGTCTTGATGCAGCCTGCGCCCGTCATAATGTGACTTGGAAGTGGGTAAAAGGTCATAGCGGCAATAAATACAATGAAATTGTTGATGATTTGGCGCGAGATGCCGCTGGCAGTAAAGATTTATTAGTCGATGAAGGTTACAACCCTGAATAATATTAGTAGGTAATTCATCATAAACCATTTAACAACTTAGTTATATGATATAAGATTTGGATATATTAAATAATGGAGTTGTTAAATGGCTATCTCGATCGAGTCTTTTTTTCATCAGCAAAGTGCTACCTTTACTTATTTAGTGTCTTGCCAAACCACTAAATCTGCCATGTTGATCGATGCCCCTGCTGACTTTGATGCTGCTAGCTATACGTTAAGTTTTCAAACCGCCGACGAGATCATTGCCCATATAAACGATAACCAACTTATTCTTGAGTGGGTTTTAGAAAGCCACGCCCATGCAGATCACATTACTGCCGCCAGTTATATAAAGCAGCAACTTGCGACATATCATCCTTGCAAGTTAGCAACGGGTAAAAAAATAATACAAGTGCAAGAACATTTTAGCCGCCTGTATAATATTAATATGCCATGTGATGGCAGCCCATTTGAACAGCTATTTACTGATAACGAGCATTTTGCACTGGGCGCACACAAGGTTACTGTATTAGCGACTCCAGGCCATACTCCAGACAGTGTGTGTTATTTAATTGAAGGCAACTTGTTTGTTGGTGACACATTTTTTATGCCCGATAGCGGCACTGCACGCTGTGATTTCCCAGGTGGCAGTGCCAAAACGCTTTATCAGTCACTGCAACGTATTTTAGCCCTGCCCGATGAAACTATTTTATGGATGTGCCACGACTATCAGCCGGGTGATCGCCCACTTGCTAATAAAACATCGGTACTCGAGCAGCGCACCAGTAATATTCATCTACAAGCCTCTGAGCAAGATTACATAACAACCCGTAGCGCCCGTGATGCAACACTCAGTGCACCTAAATTATTGCACCCAGCAATACAAATGAATATTCGCGCAGGCCAATTACCAAAAGCACAGCAAAACAGTCAGCGTTATTTAACGCTTCCGCTCACAGTGTTGCTTTGAGGTTTGCCGTAAACCAGCTCCTTTTACTGGAGCAAACTGTGGACGAGCGTGCCATTTAGGCTTTATGGGTGTCAAAGGCGCAACTCGTTTACGAGCGACCAACATATACACACTTCCCATGGGTTTTAGATATTGCTTGGTAAAACGTCGCCATGGCGCAAACCGCGATAAACGGTTGCCTCGTGCTAATGACGAATAAATAAAACGTTCATCACTGACTATTTCAAAACCTAATAGGTTAAGCCAATCTTTTACCCGTGCGGGAGTGAAAAAGCGTCCCGTCCATGGCAACTTTTGACCGCTAAAGGGCAACAACTGCGCAAGTCCACATAAACTAAATGGGTTAAACCCGGTGATCACCATATAGCCACCTGGTATTAAGGTGCGGTGTGCTTCACGTAATATATGATGCGGATCGGTGTGATACTCTAAGCAATGACTTAATATACAGGCATCAACACTGTGCTCGTAAAAAGGGAGTTCATCTATATCGGCAACAACACCTGTAAATGGTCCTGACTCTGCTACGCAGACTTGGTGTTTAATGGTACTTTTACTGGTATTAAGTTCGCCACTGAGATTACCGAGTTTTAACATGTGATAGCCAAACATTCGCGGTAACCACTTGGCCATTTTACGTTCTATATCACTACGTAAATAGTCACCATGAGGAAACTCTTGCCACGACAGTGGTTTGGGTCCTTCTTGAAAACTAAGGGCTGGTTTCATACGCTGAGCTCGTTATACTGTTTGATATCGTCACTTTATAGAGCAATGTCACATGGTGCAAGTCAAAGCAATTAAAGCCTTTTCTGATAATTACATTTGGTGCCTTAGCGATCCTACAAGTTCGCAAGCATGGGTAGTTGACCCAGGTCAAGCTGAACCAGTGTTAACTTATTTAAACCAAGCTGGTTTGACCTTAGCGGGTATTTTAGTTACCCATCATCATTATGATCATACTGATGGCGTAGCCGCTTTGTGTGAAAAATTTGTGGGCATTGATGTATATGGCCCACACAATAGTCCATTTAAAGGGATCACAAAACCATTAATGGACGCGGATAAGATAACCGTACTTGGGACAGAATTTTCCATCATAACAACACCTGGACATACCTTAGATCATATTTGCTATACCCACCCTGCTCTCGCTTTTACTGGCGATACATTATTCAGTGGTGGTTGCGGACGCTTATTTGAAGGAACAGCAGAGCAAATGTACCACTCATTTAACAAACTAAAAGCGCTACCGCATGATTGTAAAATTTATTGTACTCACGAATACACCCAAGCTAACTTAGCATTTGCATTAGCCGTTGAACCGGATAATCAAGACTTGCTCAACTATTCACACTGGGTTGACGAGCAACGTAACAACGACTTAATCACTTTGCCGAGTACTTTAGGGCAAGAGTTAAAAATAAACCCGTTTATGCGTAGCGAGCTGCCAAGCATTACCACGCTATTGCCTGCACAATTTAAAGGACTCAGAAAAAACTCAGCACAAAAAACTGAACCTTGGCAAAACTTCGCAGGTCTGAGAACCTGGAAAGATCATTTTTAATATAATAAACCTGCTCTGTAGTTAATAAATCTAAGCAGATTATTTAGTTAGCTGGTAAACAGCGGCATTGTTGCATATTTTAAACGGTCATAAAGTGGTAATACCGACTCATAACGGGTAGTATTCGCCGAGTTTTTTACCTGATGTATTGGTATTTATGAATAAATCCCCCCTCGTTTTAGCCTTGGCTTTAGTGCTAAGTGGTTGTCAAACCTTGACATCAACACAATCTGATGACGCTATCGTCAATCAAGCAGAGCAGCCACAACTTAATGGCGCCAGCCCACACGATATCAGTGAAGCATTGATGATCAATGCACAATACCAACAAGTTAACGACTTGGATGATGCACCACCCGTTTTTGATGATGTGTGGGAGCGAATTCGTTACCAATTATCAATTGAAGTGCCGCAAAATCGCCCAGTTGTCACTGAGCGTAATTATTATGCTAAACATCAAGCTTATCTAGATCGCATCTCAAAACGCGCGGAACCTTATCTGCATTTTATTGTAGAAGAAGTTGAAAAGCGTGATATGCCAATTGAAATAGCATTACTGCCTATTGTTGAAAGTGCCTTTGACCCGTTTGGCTACTCATACCGAAGTGCATCGGGTATTTGGCAATTTATGCCACAAACTGGTGAGCGTTTTGATTTAAAGCAAAACTGGTGGTACGACGGTCGTCGTGACATTGTACAATCAACCCGTGCGGCGCTTGATTATCTATCTTATTTACATAAAACCTTAGAGGGTGATTGGCTCAACGCCATTGCGGCCTATAACTCAGGTGAAGGGCGTTTATTACGCGCCATAAAAAAGAACCGTAAAAAGCACTTGCCTACTGATTTTTGGTCTCTTGATTTACCAAGTGAAACCACCGCCTATGTGCCAAAGCTATTAGCATTATCAGATTTACTAAAACGCCAAGATGACTTTGGGGTAAAGTGGAACCCGATTATCAATGCACAAGTTGTTGAAGCCGTTGATATAGGTTCACAAATTGATTTAGCACTTGCTGCGGATATGGCTGACATTAGCCTGACTGAATTGTATCGTTTAAATCCTGGCTTTAATCGCTGGGCAACGGATCCAAATGGTCCTCACTTTTTATTATTACCAACAGACAAAATTGAGCAGTTTCAACAGTTATTAGCTAAAACAGCGATGAAAGATCGTCTGCGTTGGCAACAGTATATTGTCGCAAGCGGTGACAGCTTATCGGTAATTGCGAAGAAGTTTGCCACCAGCACCAGCGCTATCAAATCACTCAATAAACTAAAGTCAAATACCATTCGTATTGGTCAGCAATTATTAGTGCCGTTAAGTGACGGTGCAATTAATAGCGAACACCTACCAAAACAAATGCGTATGGCGGTGAATAACAATAGTCAAAAGAAACTGTCTCATACGGTTAAAAGTGGCGACACTTTATGGGATATAAGCCGAGAGTACGATGTAACCATTAATGAACTCGCTAGCTGGAATAAACTTAAAAAGAATAGTGTATTACGTTTAGGCCAAAAGTTAACGGTTTATCAGAGCCCTAAGACCCCTAAGGCGGCGTTAGTCAGTACCGAGCGGACAATCACCTATAAAGTTCGCCGTGGTGACTCTCTGGCTCGCATCGCAGCTAAGTTTAACTTAACAGTAAACGATATTATCAAATGGAATAACTTAGCAGGACAAAAGTACTTACAACCAGGGCAAAAGTTAAAGCTTAAAGTGGACGTAAAAAGCACCTAAGCGAAATAATACAGACAATAAAAAAGAGCGTTTTCGCTCTTTTTTATTGTCTAATGAGGTAACTTAGCTAACCACTCTTGGAGCCATGGCTGAGTTACTGGCCAAGGTTCAAAATCTTCACAGGCATCAATTTCTAAACGATGGCCGATAGGTTGTGCTTGTAAGTCACGAAATAACTCATCAAAACTTCGCCCTGCACCACAAAACGTATCACCATAACTTCGGTCGCCCATAGCGATAATACCGTATGGCTTAGCAGTTAACATAGGAAAAGTGCTATTCAACTCGTTAAAAAAACCAGCAAGGTTGTCAGGAATATCACCTTGCCCGGTAGTTGAAGTGATAACTAAAATATGTGTGGCTTGCTGAATATCTGCAATGGTTGGTTGATCGACTAAATTTACGCTGTGCCCTGCTTGTTCTATTGCGTCAATAACTTCGACACTTAAACGCTCGGCACCGCCATATACACTGCCTACAAATATGCTAATAGTTGCCATTAATAATCCCTCTCTTGATGTGGCCAGCCAAGCTGTTGACAAATAGTGAGCATTTCTTCACCTAGCGGCGCTTTAATATTGATCTGTTGTTGAGTATAAGGGTGCACAAAATTAAGCTCAGTTGCAAATAACATTAATCGACGTAATGCAAAATGCTCTCTAAAAAATTGGTTATGCTGATTATCACCATGATTAACATCACCAATTATAGGCAGTGATAAATGTTTTAAGTGACGGCGGATTTGATGCTTACGACCAGTTTTAGGAAAGCACTCCACCAGCGAATAGCGCACTGTTGGGTATTTATCAATTGGTATCGGTAACGTTGCTTGCTGCAAGCAGTTAAACAGAGTTTGTGCCTCTTGTGGGGCTTTATTTTGATCAGCAAACTTATCCGCAATTTTATCCAGCTGTTCTTTTAGTGGCTTATCTAAAAACACCGACTCCGGCGCAAAACCACGCACTAACGCGAGATAGCGTTTAGAGATTTGATTATCAATAAATAACTGATTAATGTCCCGTGCAGCTTCAGAGCTCAATGCAAACAGTAAGACGCCCGATGTAGGCCTATCTAAACGATGCACAGGGAACACATGCTGGCCAATTTGATCGCGCAGCATCTGCATCGCAAATTGTGTTTCATGTTTATCTAAAAATGATCTGTGTACTAATAAACCAGAAGGCTTATTAATTGCGATATAGTTTTCATCACGGTATAAAATTTCAAGCTCAGCAAATTCAATTGGCTCAGGGCGTTCACTCATGGCTGCTTCCTAGTACATTATCAAACTCTGTGAGTAACGCGATGATGGCATCGCCTCCAGCCTTTTCAGTAAGCATTAACTCAGCCATCGGTGCAATTGCAAAATTACTCGGTAACGGCTGCTGTTTAGCAACTAACATTTGCATTTTTTCAATAAATACAAATTGTAACCACTGCTCAAACGCCATAGTATCGTGACAAAATGGCACTGTTGAGTTTAACGCTTGCGGATCAATTGGAGTATTTTGCCAAAGTTGATGCTGTTTTAATAAGTCTTCGAGTTGCGTTAAGTAAGTTTGGGTCTGTTGGTACATAACCACCCTTGTTGATTATCATTGCTTGATTATACCCTGTTCCCACATGGCCTGCTATGGCGTATAATTTAACGAATTTTGCAGTAAAAAATCAGTGGATCATTATGACCGAGCAGATCGCAACCTTAGGGCAATTACTTGATGGCGCAGGTACAAATTGGCGCGCTTTTGATATTGGCAGACATATTACCAAGCTAGATAAAAAGCAATTTTTAGCCATTGAGCAAGCACAGATCCCCTATCCTTTCCCGCTCGCAGGCCATGCATGGTTAGCTATTCAGTTTTGGGATAGCAAAGCCAGTAGCGAGCCCTACGTGTGGTTTTTAAAGTTTCCAGTTGATGAGCAAAGCAAACTGGTATGCGCCAGTCGCGATCACTTTGCCAATATGGTGATAGAAGCACTTGGCAATGATTTGACCGGCGAGCAAGCCGACGGGAAGCTTGATAATAACCCATATGTGTTTACACCTAACGCAAATAAACTAGCTGCATTTAATGCACAGTTAAAAGTGTTATTAAAACAACCTGCCTCACAATATTATGAGTACACCCAACTGTATTTTAGTGGCAAACTAGGGTTTGATAATTGGCAAAGTGTTGCAGTACAGGGGATTGCTGATTTTGCATTACGCTTAGATAGCGATAAAAATCTAGCGTCATTACAACAAGCCTGGGAGCAACTGCCAGCTGAAGTGTTACAACCGCTCAGCGCAATGCTTGAACACGTTGAAATACCGCCGGTATTTAGTCAACAGTTGTTAAGCTACGCCCAGCAAGCCATTGCGCAAAAAGATACCTTAGCACTGTGTTGTGCCCTACGTGCAATGTCAAAAGCACAAGCGCAAACACTTACGGTACAATTAGTGGATACTCTTTTAGATTCAGAAATCGCCACAGAATCGGATGTTTTACTGACCATTGCAGGACGTTGTTTTAACTTGCTCACTGATCCCGAGCGGTTACATATTTTTATGGACAATTGCGCCCACCATCAGCAAATTGAAGAGCTTTTCCCAAGTATTTTTGCTGACTTAGTTGCAATACCGAGTATTCGACCACACCTATTAGGTTTACTTCGCAAAGAAAATCGCAGCGAAACCCTCGCGCGAGCAATTGGAAGGTTATTCTCGTAAATGGCAAGTTTATGGACATTCATTATCATTGGTGGTGTGATTTATCTTTTTTGGCTTAATCGTAAAGTTGCTGAAGCTGCCAACGCACACGCAAAACGTCAAAGCGACCAGTTACAAGTGCAATTAATGAGTGTCGCCTGCACTAAACGCCGCTTTGGCCTTTTAAAAAGCGGCAAACCTGGTATCAAAAGCGAGTTTATTTTTGAATTTTCCAGTGATGGTGAAAGCGTTTATCAAGGGGTGTTATTTATGGAAAATGAAATGCTGAAAAGCGTTTTAGTGCCGCCGCATAAGATTTAGTAGTGAGTTAGTGAGTTTGCGAGTTAGCGAGTTAGCGAGTTTGCAAGTTAGCAAGTTAGAAAGTTAGAAAGTTAGAAAGTTATCAGCACACACTGATATTTAATCATTTCACGTCAACTATAAAAAACTAAGGCGTAACATATAGTTACGCCCCAATCTGACTTCGTCCATAATAAGGCATCCATACCTACGCCGAAGCTACCATTTTTATCTATCCCCTGAACGGGTATATATCCAAATACACCCTCACATTGCATCTATGCAATATCCTACACATCCTAGTGTTATCCTCTTTGCCTACCTGGCCGTCCTGCGTTTCCAAACGCTCCTATTACTTCCTGTAATATAATCCTTTGGGCTATCCTTATCATTAGCTCCGCTAATGTACCGCATCCTCGCAGTGTCCTAACTCATCCTTGCATCCGTGTTAACTTGTCCATTTGCTTCCTGCTAAGCATCTTGCTTAATTGCCATAATCCGTTTCCTTGGCAGCAGCTCATTCATTGAGTCTGTGTCGTCTTGACAAAGTAAAGTTTAAAGCAAAGTGGACTCAGCGGTAGTCATAAATAATAATAATTTTCATGTAACAAATTTGCAAAAACAATTTTTTTACTATAAAACAGTTTGTTACGATGAAATCAATCATGATCACAGCGATATAAAAGGCTTAAGCGCACGATAATGTAAGATATCTCTCACAGTGACATTTCCATTATGGCGCTTTATCTTAAATCAATGCTGTTGAGCTGATTTAAATAGCAGTTCACCTTGTACATTGTTAAAAGTCAGTTGTTGTAAGTGCACAAAACCTTCACTGGCAAAAAACGCGGTATGTTTATCTTGGGTTACAAATACAGCCATACCCGATGCAGCTGGATTACCGCTAACTAAATCATTCAAGCCACGAAGTAGATGACGGCCGAGGCCTTCACCATGAAAATGAGGATCAACTGCAATAAAGGCTAAAAAATAGTAGTTTCCTTGTGCTGCGAGCGCATTACGGATCGTTTGCTCTTTCTCAATTAATTGATTTGTTTGCAAATAGCCAGCACTAAGCATTAACTTTAAACGCCAGTGCCAATAGCGCTGTGCTTGCAGCTGACTTGATGATTCGAATACACACGCAACCGCTTTTAAACGATCATTTTTATATAAACCAATCAGCGGCTGTTTTTCTTGCCAAAAAGTACTGAGCTCTTCACGGATCAGAGCACGTAATTTTTTTTCATAAACGGCTTTATTCGCCTCACTATAATTGAGCATTGGTTGCAATAGCGGATCATCATGATAAGCTTGATAGATTAAGCTCGCAGCAATACTAATGTCTTCTGCAGCAATATATTGAACTCGAAATGTCTCATTTTCAGTCTCAACTGTCATAGCTAGTCCTTTTTTATTATTTTGATTTTTTGTACATCAACAACTATAGGTATATTCCTATCTGCGTTAAAAGGCAAATTCAGCGGGTGTTAAACTCTAACAACCCATCATAAAGTTCTATAACTGTTTTACTGTTACCATCAAGGAGCATGACATGGATACCACTAAACACGATATCAATACATTATTCAAACAACTCGGCTTACCAAGTTCAGAGGCTGAGATTGACACTTTCATTGCTGCTCATTCATTACCCGCCACAACATTATTACAAGACGCCCCTTTTTGGGATCAAGCACAACAACATTTTATTGCTGAATCATTAGCAGAAGATGGTGATTGGAGTGAAGTGATTGACGAACTGGATGTACGTTTACGTCAGCAGTAAAAGTATTTGGCTACGGCCAACCACCTGTTATTATACCCGGCGCAGCACATGTTAGTGCTATGCCTTACTTTAAAGAGTTTAAAAATCGAATGAATGCTGTTGTTTTTGATGCAATTAAAGCCCTTCTTGATGAAGGCAAAATTCCTACTGTAGCTTTAACTAAAAGTAAACTGACACAACCTATTCCATTGCCTGTTATTATTGCTGCTGTTAGCCAATATAAAAATAACCCTGATTCTATCCATAATTTAGCAAAACAACCTCAGCAAAAAAGTGAGACTATAGATAACTCTAGTCAACTTGATCGCATCGAAGCAAAACTAGACCGCTTACTAGCACTACTTGAAAAATAATAAATTAGAGATCCATCATGTTTGTTGTTGATTTAACGTTTGATTGTTACCAAGACACGACCCTTGAAAATGCCGAACAAGCGATAAACCGCTTAGTTAATGCACTGCGCTTTAATGGGCAAATAATGGGAGAAGAATTCCCAACAGTATTAAAAGATGGCTACTTTGTAACGCGTGTTATGTGTCCCACTGATGATGCAATGCACCCGCTCAACAACAGTCCATTTGTAAAACACAGCATTGATAAATTACATAGCGCTGGATTGCTGGCACCAAAAGTAAAAGTGATCGGCCAAGATATTCACTCTAATGGTGCAGATGAGTGTCATGAGCCGTCCAGCTATATTTTATATACAACCTATGTGCATACATGTAGTCCGCTGTATTGCGGTGATGATTTTTTACCCGTTCCGTTGTTTAAAATACCCGCTATTGCCAATGGTGATTATAAAACTTTAATAAAATGGCAAGAAGACTGGCAAGCTTGCGACCAAATTCAAATTAATGGTGCAACACGTTGTGAATTTCCTGCATTAGATGAAATATCAAACATTGATAGCGATCTTTCTCGTCGCGGTAAAGATATTGCCAAACGTGTTAGCTTTTTAACTAAAAAGCCAGTTTATTATTATTTGTATCGGGTTGGTGGCAAAGACAAAGCATCTGAGCTTGAACGTAAATGCCCAGGCTGTAATAACGATTGGAAGTTACCTGAATCATGGTTTGGCTTATTTGATTTTAGGTGTGAACCATGTGGTTTAGTGTCTAATATATCGTGGGATTTTCAGTAATAAAAACAAAAGGGAACTGCAGTTCCCTTTTTTAGCATTGTTATATTTCAAGTGCTGCAATAAACTCTCCAAGATTAGCCGCTAAGGTATGATGCGGTTTCTTTCCGACATACTCCAAACATACTTCACCTGAAGAAATTAATACTGATACTAATAAATCGTCTTGATCCGTTAAGCCTATAAATACCGTTGGCTCTTGCTTAAGCTTACGCTTCATCAATACATGCCCGGTTATATTTTGCTGCAGTAAATCAAAGTCATCTTCATTCCAAGCTTGCAGTAACTCCACGCTATGTTGGTTTATTTTGGCAGTAATTGCTCCTGCGAAAAACGCGCCATAATACTCATTCAGTGCTTGTGGAAACTCAACCTCAAGGGCTGCTGCTAAATCAGTTAAAGAGCCTGTAGGACTGCGACGCGTCGCCTGCCATTGGATCATACCATTTGCATCCGCACTGCCAACCTCACAAGGGCTTGACCAATCACTGTCGTGCTCAATACATGGTAATGAATCTGTTTGCTCTAACTGGCGCTGGGCAAATCGTTGATGAAGTTGTTCTAATTCTGTAGCAATACTCATACTGTGAAACTCATAAGCTTTAGGTATAATGGCGCTATTGTAACTATAAAAGACGTAACATGACAGATTACAGCAATTCACCTGAACTAAAAGGCAGCGTACTTGGCCAATCAACCGAGTATGTAGATACCTACACACCGAGCTTATTGTTTCCGATCGCACGTAAACTTAACCGCGATGATTTAAATATTGATGAAAGTGCCTTACCCTTTAAGGGTCAAGATCTTTGGACTGGCTATGAGCTATCGTGGTTAAACGCAAAAGGTAAACCTGTGGTTGCCGTGGCCACCTTTGAATTTCCTTGTCAAAGTAGCCATATCATTGAATCAAAGTCTTTTAAGTTATATTTAAATAGCTTTAATCAAAGCCGTTTTGATTCAATTGATGACGTACAGGCTATTCTAACTGCGGATCTATCGACAGCAGTAGCAAAGCCCGTCAATGTTACTTTGTACAGCCCGAGTGATTATAACTGTTTACCCTGTACGCCGTTGCCTGGTGAGTGCATTGACGACTTAGACATTGAAATTGATAACTACCATTTACATGCTAACTCTTTACAATCGGTCGCGACAAATACAGTGACTGAAACACTGCACAGTCACTTATTAAAATCTAATTGCTTGATCACCTCACAACCTGACTGGGCGAGTATTATTATTCGCTATACCGGTGAGCAAGTATGTAAAGAGTCTTTATTGCGGTATTTGATTTCTTTTCGTACTCATAATGAGTTTCATGAGCAATGTGTTGAGCGTATTTATTGTGACTTAATCACGCAATTGAAGATTACCAAGCTTGAAGTTTATGCCCGTTACACCCGACGTGGTGGCCTTGATATCAACCCATATCGATCCACAGATCACGATACAATACCATTTAACGTGAAAATAAACCGCCAATAATAGTCATTTTATTGTATAGAACCCCGAGCCCGCTCGGGGTTAATTTTCAACTCGCTAACTTTCTAGCTCACTAACTCTTTTAGTTGGTATTGACATACCGCATACATCAACATAATTAGGCGTTTCTACAAACCATGCTTCACTGCGATTTTGACGCGCTTTAATCAACATTTTAAAACTATTAGAATCTGTTTTTAGCACCTTAAATTGACTGCGGTCCTCTTTGCTTATATCAGCTAAAACTTGCAGATCCGTTATTGGATTAAATTTCTCTCCTGCTGTTTCTATGCGTGAGAGCAGATTAAAATGAGCCATGCCTTCTAGCACCCGGCCAAATACGGTAATATTTCTATCTAAGTAACGAGGTCCATGACCTAATGTGACATAAAACTCAGTGCCACCGCTGTTAATATCATTATCCCTTGCCATCGCAAATATACCGTTACAATGTACTTGCCAAGTTTGGGTTTGCGCTTCATTTTGTGCCACTGCAAAGCCATTTAAAAACCCCGTGATTGCAGCGTAACCATCTTCTCTATCCAGTTCGGTAATTTTAAGTGCCGTTTTAGTCGCTAAATAAAACTCAGCAGGTACTGCTTTACTTGCAGTGTTAATTACTTTTTTACCACTGGCATCACCGCCTTGGGCTACAAAACCTTCCACAAAACGGTAAACACTCAAACCTCTATAAAAGCCTTCACGAGCAAGTTTTTTTATATTCTGTGTGTGTTTTGGTGCAAGTAATGGATTAAGTTCAATATACGCCGCGCCCGAAGGTAGAGTAATTTTAATGATATTATCAGTATCTACCATTCGCCATTCTGATGCGCTGACATTACTCATTACGCCACTGACTGTTGGTTGTTCAACCGTGTTTGCCACGCTTGTTTGACTCAAGATTAACGCAACTGCAGCTAAGCATGATTTTTTCAACATATCCCACAACTTTTTTTATTATTAGTGGTGCTACATTATTGGGTTAAGGTTTTTTTATCAAGCCAAAATTGTTGTTGCTGAATCGGCGCACTGCGCGGCAACAAGGGATTAATGAGCTCAATAATTCGACGATTTTTTAAATTAGCTTGCGCAATAGCTGCGGCAAAATACTGATAAAATAACGCATCAAAAGATCCATCAGCGATCGCAGCCAATAGTCCATCTTGAAGGAGTTTATGTAATGTTTCATTATTATTTGCGACAAAAAAGTACACTGCGGATGGGTAACGAATAGCAATATGCTGATCGTGAATAACATCATTGCCGTAATTTTTCGACACATCAAATATATCGTACGCAAGTGCATCAATATGCCCAGTACGAAGCATTTCTATTGGCTTAGCCCCCATGCCATACCTTAGCGTAGATAACTCATTGCGTTCGAAAATAGCTGAGTCAGGCCAATCTTGCCTTAACCCAAATAGAAATGAACGCAACTGTCCTGAATGCGTAACTTCTGCAAACATATTTTTGTTACTAACATGCACTAAAGGAATACGATAACCCAGTAAACCTTTATCTATGGGGATCAAAATGGCTTTGGCTTGTTTTTCCCATTTCGCGCTTGTTACCCCCCAAAACACATCAATACCATTTTTATCGCCTAACAAGCGTATTGCTCTGGTTTGCGATGGAATACTAGGTACTTCAACTGGCACAATAGTGATAGCAGACTTACTTAATACCAGTGCGAGTAACTCAGCAGAATAAGGATGGCTTCCTGCCGAGTAACGTACACTTAATTGCGTATTAGCGTACCCACTAAAAGAACACAATAAGTAAACTAACATTAGTTTTCTCAACGTATCATTACCACTAATCTAAATCGAATTTATAAAGAATATCAACATTTTGATACAGGCCACTGGTGATTTCAATGTATAACTGCGACAGTAACTGATAGCGTACTGCCACTTCACTGAGGGAGTCAAAAATCCCCACACTGTATTTCACTTGAATGCCTGGCGCAACGTAACCCGAAATTTCAACTTTGGTCTCTTCGCCGCTCCCCTTAGAGCTCAAACTCACATCAGATAAACCAAACGTTTCACCAACTTTAGAAACCATTCCTTCACTACGGCTCACCCCTTGTGCTAGCAACAACTGAGTTAACATCGCATCGGTTGAGCTATCACCTTCACCTAGTGGTTGACCATTTAACAAGTAAGCGAGTGATTGTGCTTGATCCATTGCTGGTTCAGAGAACACTTTGAATACAGGCTGATCGATATTGCCTGTTAAAGTGATCCCGGCAATAACATCATTAGCAGTATTGTCTGGATTACGGATCGCTTTAATATTTAAGTACGGCTTATCAATTGGGCCACTAAAACCAATTTGCCCGGTACGAATTATCAAATCTTGACCAAATGAACGATATGTACCTTGTCGTAAGTTCAATTCACCGGTGGTGATCATTGGCGTTTGTTGATCCATTTTAATCGCTAAATCACCTTCAATTTTTGACTCCAGACCAAAAGATTTTATACGCACATCGTTTTCAACAATTAGCTTTAAGTTTATATCGTAATCAAAAGGCACAGCTTGCGTTTGCTTGGTCTGCTTATCAATAATAATCTCATCATCACTGACTCGCACAGCGCCTTCTGGTAACTCTTCTATTTCTATTCGACCATACGGGACAACCACTTGCCCTGCTAGTTTAAAAGCATTATCAACTAAACTTATTTTTAGGTCTGGGGAGATCTTAAAAATCACTCCTTGCTGCGCACGCACGTAAAACTGCTCACCAAGTACCGCTAAGTTAACTGCAGGCTGAGTTCCTTGCCAATCAATATCACCGATCAGTGCTAATTCACCGCCTTCAGCATCTTTTAACTTCCCTTCCAAGGTGGCTTTGGTTTTATCAAATGCGATACTAATATTTGAATCCACAATCGCAACTGGAAGTTGCTCGCCTTGTAAATTCACGTCGGAAATCTCAAGTTCACCATTTAACAATGGCGCACTGAGCGAGCCAGCTAACGCAATTTGCCCGCTAATACTGCCTTTTAATTGCTCTAGAGTACCCATAAAAGGCTGTAAATCGGTTAATAAAATCTTATCAATCATAAGTTGACCACGAAGCAATTGCTGACCAGTTAAATCTTCAGTATTGAGATCAGCACTGATATCACCAATCACACTAGAGCTTAGACGAGCCTGCAATTGTGCATTTTGTTGATCTGCGGTGGCGTTAAGCGAAAATGTTTCTATTGGTAAACGATAGCGTTTATCTTCATTTATAAGCGTGGTCGCTAA
The DNA here is from genome assembly GCF_014163985.1 of Pseudoalteromonas sp. SR41-4. Lineage (NCBI taxonomy): Bacteria > Pseudomonadati > Pseudomonadota > Gammaproteobacteria > Alteromonadales > Pseudoalteromonadaceae > Pseudoalteromonas > Pseudoalteromonas sp. SR41-4. The sequence continues at coordinate 18,822 of NZ_JACJEI010000024.1, forward strand.
ATCATGTGAGCTAATTACTGCTGTTAAAGTTTGTAATTGAGTGTTTTGCCAATTCGCATTTAGTTGGCCGTTCAAGCCCCCTTCGGTAATAATATTCTCAGGTAATAAATGTTTTATCTCAGCTAGGTCAAAATTATCCAGTTGCGCTTTAAACTGGCCTTGTTGGTTAGTTTGGCTAAGCTGCTCAACGCAAAGTTTGCTATTGTCACTTTGCCAGCAATGTTGCTGCACCGAAAAATCACCATTGTCGATGTTAAATTCAATTGCAACCGCCGGTTGTGCGCTAACGCGAATAACATTATCAGTAAGCATTACATCACTGACATGGCCTTGCCATAATTGATTAGTAAATTTACCAGCAACTTCAAATTGAGCTTCTCCGTCAGCGGCATCTAAATTAAATTGCAATTGATGATCAGCTTTATCGCCTGCTGCTGCAATAGTAAAACTGTTGATATGACGACCAGATACACTCGCATCTGTGAGCTTTAAACTCACATTGGTTTGCCAATCAGCGGCATAATTAAAGTCGGTCTTGAGCGCTAGATGTTCAATCGCAATATCAGCAAAGCTTAAATGACTGATGCCAACATCTAGATTGACTATCGGCTCCAACCGTTGCCCAGTTATAGCAAGCTTACCTTCACCAACACCGGTAAATTCGAGTTCATTTTGCTGCGCTTTATTTAAATGTAACAGCCCTTTAATATTCCACTGCTTAGTAATATCACCAGATAATGTGAGTTTATTCTCACCACTGGCAAGCTCAAACTTGTCAATGCTTGCATACAGTGAGTTATTTAAATCAAAGTCTGAGGCTAAGCTAAATGGTATATCGTTCAGCGTACCAGCTAGCTGAGTATTGGTCATTTTCAGCTGCCATTGCTGCTGCTCAGCACTGAAAACACCGTTAAATTGCCCTGAAAGATCACTTGTTAGCGCATCTGTTAGGTACTGGGCTTTCAAATGAGTTAATTGCCCTGAAAACTCACTATGGATACCTTCATCCCAACGCGCAGACGCTGTAATAGTGGCTTTACTCTCGTTCGCTAACAATGACAAGTCATCGACGTGGATCTGGGTTAGGCCACCTTTAAGAGAGGACTTTAACTGTACCTTAGGGTATGCCGCCAACTGACTTTGTGCTATTAGCTGTAACTTATAATCATCAGCATTACCTTTGCCAGTTAACTGCACATCACTAATCTCTAAAGCGTTGTTATCTACTTCAAGCTGCCACTGAGTAATATTTGCATTGACTGAAAAAGGAAAGTTTATCGTTTTTAAATCTGCGTTTATTTTTGCACTTAGCGGATATTGCCCTTGGGTGATTACATCTAGTTGCAAATCGTGTAAATCACCATCCACAGCCAAACTGAGCTGATGCTCTGGATTGTTAAGAGTTATTTTTGCCGTAACAGGCGTATCATCAACTAAGGTTGCTTTCAATTGGCTACTCAAATGCCATTGCAAATAATCAGCACTGAATGAAGGTAATATCAGTTGACTTTTTGCAATTGAGAAAGCACCTTTAATATCTGTAATTTCATGACTTTGCTCACCTTGTACAATCGTTACTTTCGATACCAATAATTGCTCAAGTGTTGCTGCAAGCGGCGAGCTAAAATGGATGTCAGGTAACGCCGCAAGTGCAGTTAGTGGTTCGCTAGGAGGTGATTGAGTCTCTTTGAGCAGCACATCAACTTGAGCAATTGAGAGTGAGTTTAACGTCACAAGGGATTGCTCTGCCGAGGCTGACAGCGCAAATTTTGTCACTGTGACATCAGCGCTGGGATGAGCAAGCTTAAACGATGCAATTGCGATACGTTTAATCGAAATTGCTATCGGTAAACTGATCTCATCAGTACTACTGGCAACTGGCTGCTCTGGAACAGTCGCTTCATCATCAGCTAAATTTTGTGAAATATCGGGCAATATCAGTGCCATACTCTGCGCACTAATATTTTCGATGCAAATACCTTCACATCCCCACCAATATAGGTCGAGTTTTAGGTTTTTAGCATTAAAATCTAAGCCATCTTGTTGAAACTGCACATCAAATGAATCGTTATATAAAAAACGGCCATTGTTAATATCTATGTGTAAGCCATCGACTAGTTTATTTGCAGTATAGGCAATCAGCTGATTACCTGGTGCTGTAAATAATAAACAAAATACCAGCACGAATACCGAGGCGAGAAACACTGTGAGTACAGTGATGATTTTTTTCATTCTTGACATTAAATTTCAGGCCCTATGGTAATACTTAATCGTGTACTTTTACTTTCTTTAGTGAGTCCCCACGCGTGATCAATTCTCACAGGGCCTACTGGTGTTAAATAACGAATACCCAACCCAGCTCCCACTTCGACACGATCAGTAAAGTCATTGGTCGCTGTACCGCTGTCTACAAATAAGGCTGCTCGCCAACTCTCTGCAAATTGATAATTATATTCAACAGTACCTGTAATTAGATATTTACCACCAATCAAACGACCGGCTTCATCTGTAGGTGATATTGATTGATATGCAAAACCACGTACGCTTTGATCACCACCAGCATAAAAACGCAGTGAAAATGGTACTTTATCAATATCATCAACCAACATTGCACCAATATTTGCTTTTAAAAAAATCAGATGTCGATCAAGGTATGTTTGCAACCAAGCATTTTGTATCTGCATTCTGACGATATTAGTAGTTGAAAACATGTCCTTTAAGCCAAACTCTGCCGACAATAACCATTGATATCCTGATGATGGTGTTGTGCCTCCCTCTGTGACTTTTTTTGCGTAACTGAGCCCAGGCATTAACATTTTTGAGCTTTGCTCTGCATCACCAATTCGGTATGTTTCTCGATCGCGGCGTAAAAAGGCAGTACGAACCCAATTATCATCAGTCAACCATTGGCGTTGTAGTTGCCCAGTAAGGATTTTACTGTAAACGTCGTTAGTTAACTCATCTTCTAACTTGTAACCGACAGAAAAACGCCATAAATCATCATTTGGATCATCAACAGGAACTGTGTAACCAAGTGAAATATCTTGTTGGGGCTGCGACACATTTAAGTTGCTTTCAAGATAATGGCCATCTTCTGTGATCCAAGGTTTACTCCACTTAAAACGGACTCTAGGCTCACTTTCAGAAACACCGCCACCTATTTCAAAACTGTTGGCAGGTCGATGTAGTACGTCAACCCTAATGGGTACTTGCTTATTCGCACGATTAGCAATATCAGCGTAAACACGTACGCTGGCAAAATAAGGAGTGGTTGAAAGCGCTAAGTTATACTCAGAAACCAAGGTTGCTTTATAAGCTTCACCTTGCTTAAATTTTGCAATTGAACGAATGTATTTCTCTGCTTGGGTTTCTTCACCTAAAACTAACTCACCAAATTGGTAGCGAATACCGGTGTCGATCGTTAAAATCACTTCAGCACTGTTATTCTTTAATGAAATTGCGAGTTGATGTGCTTGCCATTTAACATCAAAATATCCTAACTCAAGCAATTGTCCTTCAATTTTTTTACGCGCCGCGTCATAATTGCTGTGATTTAAAATATCTCCTTGCTTTAAATTAATACTATTGATGCTTTGCTTGAGAAGAGGGTCATCTTTACCATCACCTTGAACAGTGATACGTACATCTGCAATTCGTGTTACAGGTCCACGCTCAATGGTAGCGACTAAGGTTTGTGTTTCATTATTATATTTTAACTTAATGGTCGGTTTATAATAACCGAGTGCTTTTAAGCTAATCGCCACTTGTTTTTTTGCATGACTTAACAAAGTGCTGGTTACTTTTTCACCATCAAGTTGTTTTAAGTACAGCGCAACGTTTTTTTCAAGATCGCCCTTAATACCATTAATTTCATAACTAGTTACCACTTGCGAAGCTGCAAATACATGAAATGAAAACAACAAAAATAAACCAACCGCAAAGCGAGTTAATATCCAACTGGGCAAGTAATTTCCTTACTTAAAAAAAATTTACCGATAATGATTGAAATAGTACCATATTGAAGTGACTTCACGCAGTAACTCAAATGTGAAAATTAGTACGCTTATGTGCTTTATTTTGGTTACAATAGTCGATACTAATTTGAAATAATTTTATTGAGTTTTTAAATGCACTTTCCTGATGATGACAATGGCCAACTTTTAGCTGAAATCGCCGCTGCGGGTATAGATTTGGCGCAGATGCACAAAATTGATTTCTATATTTTATTTGAGCAAAAAGTAGATGCCGAAAAGTTTGCCACCGCGATAGCCGAAGATGAACTCTCCCCTGCCACCGAATTAGTGCAATGCACAGACACGGGTATTTGGGAAGTGGTAACTCAGGTCGAGATGGTGCCAGATCACACTTTACTTGGCCAAACAGAGCAATATTTAGAAAGTATTGCAAATGGCTATAACGGTTATGGTGATGGCTGGGGATTAATGGATGGCGACGACGCCTAAATCTAAAATCAGTTAAGCTTATTAATAGCTTAGCTGATTTGCCTTTCTAAAGTTACCTTGATAATCAAATAGTTTATCGGCAACCTTCCAGCCATATTTTTTACTCTTTCTAGCAATAACAAAATCCGGTGCAACAAGCTGCATCTGTCCAGCAATAACTTGTCCAGCTGACTTATATTCTGTGGGTGTTTGACCATTAGCAGTACGCTGAGAAAATTGTTTATTAAACGCATAACGGGCGCCGGACTTTGAGAAATCATAAATTTCATCGCAACTAGCACCATCTTCATCATAATAAGTAACTTTAATAATATGTTCGTTATTTGCGAGGCTAACAACACTTAAACCACTGCAACGTAATACCAATGCATCTTTTAAATTTAATGCAGCACGTAGTTTATCATCAGGATCAGCCATTACCTCATGGCAAGACTGGCACTGACGTGCGGCAATATCATTTTGCGCACCACACGCTTCACATTCTTTAAAGCGAAAACGGTAATCACATTGCTCTTTTGAGCCATCATCATCTTCGAGTAAACCTTGGCAGCGACGGCCAAAATGCTCAATCACTTTACCTTGTGTATCGGTTTTTCCCCAAAATATATTGGCAAAACCACAACCAGGGCAAAGTACTTGTACAGGCTCGTTATCACTATCGCCTTTTTTACTTCCTACTTCGGGGTAAAATAAGTCAAAGCCATTACCTGCATAATCAATTACCAAACACTCGGTTTTCCCTTCGCTTAAACGCAGGCCTCGACCAACAATTTGTTGGTATAAACTAACCGACTCTGTCGGGCGTAAAATAGCAATAAAATCAACATGAGGCGCATCAAACCCGGTGGTGAGCACAGATACATTGACTAAATACTTTAGTCGGCGCTGCTTAAATTCCATAATAATACGGTCACGTTCAGCGTTAGGAGTATCCCCGGTGATCAAAGCCGTTTGTTGTTCAGGCAAATAACCATAGACTTCTTTTGCATGCAGTACGGTCGCAGCAAAAATCATGATCCCTTGGCGTTGCTCGCTGTACTGAATAACTTGCTGCATAATAGCTTTGGTTGCTCTGCTATGCTTTTCTAGTAACTGGTTCATATCATCGGCTGTATAGCGTCCGAATGAATCACTTTGTAAAGAAGAAAAATCATAATGACTGATCGCCGCATCCACTTCCTTTGGTGCAGTCAAATAATGATGCTTGATCATATAACGCAGTGGTAGTTCAAAAATACATTCTCGAAATGGACTCGCTTTATCGCCTCGAACAAAACCATGATAATGACGATAATAAACCCAGCCCATTCCCATACGATAAGGCGTAGCGGTAAGTCCAAGTACTTTTAACTGCGGATTATATGCTTTTAGCGCAACGATCACTTTTTGGTACTGGCTATCTTGCTCACCACTGACACGGTGACATTCATCTATGATCACTAACGAATAATGTTCGTTAAGTTGCTCAAGATTGCGTGACAGCGATTGGATACTGGCAAACGTTACTTGATGTAGCAATGACTTTTGTTTTAAACCCGCAGAAAAAATACTCGCCTGAAGACCAAAGCTTTTATATTTTTCAGCATTTTGCTCAACAAGCTCTTTGACATGGGCAAGTACTAAAATTTTCTTTCTGGCAATTCGCGCTAACTCAGCGATCACCAAGCTTTTACCTGCACCCGTAGGTAATACAATTAAAGCAGGATCTGAAGTTTTACGAAAATGAGCGACTGTGCGATCAACCGCTTCTTGTTGATAGGGTCGTAGTACATACGTCATAGTAGCAACTTCGAAGGGGTCAAAAAAATAATGGAGTAATAAACTATTTTGTAAATAAAGAGGGGGTATACACCCCCTACAGTATTAAGCTAAGTGGTCGGTAAGTTCAACACCTTGGAATGCTTTAGGGCGTTTACCACGGCCAGTCCATTCAACAATTTCACCCTCAAACTCAATACGGTATTTAGGCATTACTTTTGTGCGTTTATCGTTGGCACCGTCTTGAAGATCATCAAGAGTAAGACCTTTTTCTTTCAACAGATCAAGTACTTCCTGTTTAGCTTGCTGCTGCTGCGTATATTTTGCAATCGCATCACCAAGTAATGCCTGTGCTTTTTCTAAGTCTGATAGACTCGCTGATTTAATAAAAGCTTTAACTTCTTTCATTTTTTACTCACTAAGTTGTAAAGTTATAAATTAGATATGATTCAACTAAATTATAAGCCTATTCTTTAAAATAGGCCAAGCTGATTAATCAGTTTTTAAGGATTTTATTTAAACGAGGATTAATCAATAAGATTAGTATAGTCATTTATTAAGGTTAAGTAGTTTATTATTCACTTTATCAGCGCTGAAAAATATACTTAACATGCTTAATTAACCTAAAGAGTATGCAATCCTTTTATTTAAAAACGAACGTTCAGTTTAATATTTTCGCAATTACATAAAATCATTTGATCACTTTATAATACAACCACATCGACGTTATTAGCGTTTCAAATCGCCATTTTAAACCAATATCATTAATATTTTTTTCAATACCAATGAAATAGGATTGATTTTCGTCAGCCCAAGATAAACTAGTGTACACATTATCGCTATTATCTTTAAGTACATAAAGGATCCCTGGATTGCTATTTACATAATAATTCACCGCGTCCGCATCGATATATACACCACTGCTTTGACTAAAACTAAACATTTTTATAATCACAGTACCAAACGTATCATTTTTGACAACCTGAGTTAACTGATCCCAGCCGCTACCGGCAATAAAATTTCCACCGACCATTCTACTAAAGGTAATAAACTCTTGCTGTAACAAGATACTGTCTAAGCTAACTGTATCGCCTGCAAATTGCTGCGACAAATTAGTTTGGTCTGCGATTGATTGCGCCGCCATAATTTCAGGTTTTAAACTACGCAGAAATAGTTCATGGCCATTTTTGTGCTCTGCAATCACTTTTTCAATATCTTTGATCTGAGATGTGTCCACTAACGCAAAACCATTGCTTTTAGTCTCTAAAGCAAGCCGTAAATAGCCTGTATCTTGGGCTGTATTAATTTTATCATTTTCGTGCAGTTCAATTGGCGTTTCTTTAAAAGAAAACACCTGAGCGCCCTGCTGTTGTGTTGAAGGTTCTACAAGAAAAGGATTAGAATTTAAATCGGGCTCATTAGCAAAAGCTACAACCGAGAATACAGCTATTAGAGTTGCATTGAAGATCACGTTACATTTTTTCATAATAGGCTCTTTATCCATAAAGAAGGCAATTAATGGTGATTAACTAACAATCAGTATAGTCGATTAAATACACAACTTGTACCTATATAATAAAAATATTATTTTGATTTATATCTCGATGACCGGTTATAAACAGCAGCCCTTACAGCGTATGCCTCCTCTTGTAAATTAAGCCGCAGTAATAGTGCTAATATTTAATAATAACCTTATAGATACAAAAAAGCCCTGTACGTGCAGGGCTTCAACCATCTGAATAATATTAGTTTAAATGCTAGGTACTAATTTAATTGCGCCCTGCTCTACTTTCATATCTAAAGGTAATTTACTTAATAGCGCAACCTTAGGGTCATTCATATTTAGTTTATAAACTGGGTTTACAGCTAAAAATCCGTTAATAACTTTCATTGCTTCATCATCAAGTACCGCTAGGTTTCCCTTAAAACCGCCTGCGTCGATAGTTGAATCAAGCAATTTTACATTCCGTAAAAATACCGCCTTTTTCTCACTATCATAAAATGGCGCACCTTCTATTTGCAGCTTTAAACGCACTGGGTATTTAAGTGCGAAAGCATTTATAACAGCACTCGAATCTGCACCTAATAAGATTACATCACGATTATCAGGGCCAACATTCACGCTCAAATCATTCACATTAAACTCTACAGGTAATCCCATCAAGCTGACTTTTTCACTAAGTTTTGGTAATTGCTGGTTAAGTGCTGTTTCAATTTCACTGCTAGTAAATGAATAAACCGATACGCCGTTCGTGGTGTTACAAGCAGAGAGTAATAAGCAACTAATTAATAAAATATACTTCATTGTTTTTCCTTTACTATAATATTATCGTCAAAACCAAATAAAAATAAAAGCCGCACAACGGCGGCTTTTATTTAATCTACAGCGCCCTAGATTATTTAAATGCTAAATACCGCTTTTAAACGTCCTAGTGTGTCAGCATCAACTGAACCTTGACCCAAAGCCAATAACTGTTTTAAGTAATAATGTAGATCAGCTTGTTCACCGCGATGCTTATCGTCAAGCATTGCAACCTGCTCAGCCATACGCGGTGCTCCCTCAGGACTGGCAACATTAGCTAGAATTTCCATTCTTAGCATCAGTTGTGTAATGGTTAAATGCGTATCAGCACCCCCTTGCCATTGTGCAGGGATTGCTTGCTGGTTTTCAAGCGCACTAAATAAAGCGCTAAAATCAGCCTGTGCTGCTTGCTCTGTCAGCACGGCTAATTTACCATCAATGTTAGCTAATAGCTTTTGCATGCGGTTATTTAGTTCTTTGCTCCCTTCAAGCGCAATTAGCTTAGTGCGTAAATCAAGTAATTGTGCTTTTTGATTAACCGCTGGTAATGCGTCTTCAAGTTCACTCAGTTGTGCTGCGATAACTGCGTTGTCGGCGGCTTGTTGCTGCTTATGCTGAGCAAACTCTTCACTGCGTTTAGCAAATGTCACATCGTTGCATTGACGGAATTTTTGCCATAATGCATTTTCAGCTTTTACACCCGCAAAGCCTATTCCCTGCCACTGCTGTTGCAGCTCTTTGAGCTGCTGACAAGCATCAGCTAAGTCTTCACTTACTGATAATTGCTGTGCTTGTTCAACTAGTGCATTTTTTGCTGCCGCGTTGCTTTTATGAAACGCATTCAACGCATTGAATACTTGCTGTTGCTGCGCTTTATATTGTGTTTGCAAAGCACGGTATACTTTTGGCTCTACATTACCAGCATTACGCCATACTTTATTGATACGATTGTATTGGCTTTCAAACTCTTTCCAATCAAACTCATCACTCGTCGTATCAGTATCAGCCAATGATTTCATCTGAGTAATAATCGCTTCGCGTTCAAGTTTCGTCGTTTCGCGCTGTTGTTCTAGTTGCGCAAAATGTTCACGACATGGTACAAATAATAGCTCTATCTTGTCATCAAACTCTTTACCTTGCGCCTGCTCTTGCTCGGTATCTAAACGCCCAAGCTCATTCCAACGACGACGTAATGTTTTCACTTCGTTTGCACGCGCCTTGGGATCTGTGCAAGGTTGATTGAGCAAACTGGTAATTTCAGTTAGTAGCTCTTCACGCTTAGGGGCAGACGCATACTTTTGCCAATCACGAGCATTTTCTAACTGCTGCTCAAGATCTGCTTTGACTTTTTCAAGACTTTGCTGACTAACTGGAGTTAACGTTTCATACAGCTCAATAAAGCCTTTAAACACACCAAATGCAACATTAAAACGGCCTTGTTCAATAAGGCGCTGAACATCGCGTCCTTTGCGAGTAGCTTGTTGCTGATTTTTCGTTAATTTATCACTAATAGGTGCAACAGCTTTATCCCAGCGTTGTTGTTGCTCATTTAATTGTGCTTTAAAAGGCCCTTGTAAAGGCTTAGGTAACTGAGCTAGAGATGCATTCGCCGCTTTATACGTCTGCTTAAATTGGCGATTAGCCTCATCATAATTTGCTTGGTCAATATCGTCAGTGTTGATACTGCTCAATTCTTTTAATGAAGTTTTAAAAACCCTGATCGCTTCACTAAGCTCTGGTAATTTAGCTACTTGCTTAAACAAACTTGTTAATCTGCCAGTCACTTGGTTTTTTTGCCCGCCGTCTTGCAGTTCGCTTTGTGTCAATGTTTCCTGTGCTTGTGCAACTTTAGCTTCCAACCAATCTTGTTGTATTTGCTCTGGTGTTTCTAAGCCAACTTGTAGCGCATTTTCAATTTCATCACTTAACGCTTCTAAATTTGCCAACGCCAATAATTGTCGTTGCTGCTGAGCTAACCGTTGTTGTTGTTGCTCATGCACAGCTTGTAATTGACTAACTAACTCATTTAATTTTTCGGTTAGTACGATGTATTTATTTGCAACCGTCTCGCGTTGTTCTGGATTTAACCAGGTTAGATCAAGTGCCTGCCATTGCTGAGTAAGTTCGCCATATTGTTGAGTAACAAGCGCATAGTCTTGCTTTTCACGTAATGCATTAAGTTTTGCCAAGATAACACGAGTATCATTTTGTACTTTTAATGGCATTTCAATTGCTAAACGCTCATTTTCTATATGCGTCTCAAGGGCTACTTTTGCCTCATCATGTGCATGCTTAACTAAGTTTTTCACTAATTGATGGGTGATCACTTGCTCAACAAGGTTTACTTGTAGTTCGCTTGAACCTTCTTTAAACGCCTTTTCAACTAACTTAGGATTAGCCAAGCGTTTTAATAGCTTCACTCTTACTTGTAGTTCTTTTTCTGCAAATGCAAGTTTTTCAAGTGTTTTTACTGGAGCAAAACGCTCTATGTATTCGTTTTTAATTTGGCTAGATAAGTTACTTTCATCACTCAGTACGGCATTTGATATATGCTGTTCTGCTAATTCTTTTAAACTTTGATCTTGTTTATACGCCTGCCACCACAACACTAAATCATTGACTTTATTAAGCGCTTTTTTACGGATCTCTGCTGAACTATCTTCCAGAGCTAATGCATTTAAAATCGTCGCATCACGCTCTACATCTAGCTTTTCAATTGCCTCTAAACGTACTTGTTGCTTTGGGTGCTTCCACTTCGGGGTAAAAAGGTGTTTAAAGATCATTTTCACTAAACCTTGCTATTTCGTTGTCTGCGGTAAATTCTTTTTGCAATTGTGCTTTGGTTTTTTGCACCATTTCACCATTAGAACCTATGGTGAATTGCTCATTTGTTTGCGCTACTTTTGCTTGGTAAAGCATAACTAATTGCACTGTCTGCTGCTTTTGCTCGTCACTGAGTACCGTGCCATCAGGCCACTTACCTGTTGCTGCACCATACTGAAGGCGTTCGAATAATTCTGGGGTAATTGTTTTTACGAGATTATCGATGTTCATGTCATTTTTTCTTTTTTAAAGTCACTAAAATAACGCGGTTTATTAAATACCAAATACAACCGATTGCAATGGCTGCGGAGCATGCGTACCACGATGGAGTTTCAGGTTCTGGATGTAAAAAGTATAAACTAAAGAATCCACCTAAAAATATCAGTAGAGCAAAAAAAGAGTGATTCATAAACATTTGCTGTTTTTGAATGCGTTTTTCGCGCGCTAGCTGTTGACGTTGTTCGTCATCAAGCTGCGCTACATTATTCTCACAGTGAGGGCACTGTTGGTGTTTATCGGATATTGACTTATTACAACTAGGACAACGAACAATTGCCATATCTTTCTCCATACTTCGCATAAAAATCTACGCATAAAAAAGGCGCCTTGCGGCGCCCTTTATTGTACGTGTTTTATTTGTCGTTGTCTTTTTTCAATTGCAGCCAATAGCTGAGATCCGAAAAACAACGAGTATCTAATTTTTACAATAACCAAAACACCTCTGATTACGCCACTCAATCCTATAACTGAGAGTCTTTTGATTGTTTTGCGAGACGCTTTTCCCAAAAAGTAGCGTTTTTGATCCCTAACTTAACAGGGTCAAATGTGATATCTCCCCCTTTTTTCTTCTGATCTTCGTAATCGCGCAAACATAATAGCGCTGGTCTAGCCACAAAGAATATTGATAAAATGCCCAATATATTTATCCAAGCCATTAAACCCACGCCAATGTCACCAATACTCCAGATATAACCAGAGCTGTTTACCATGCCATATGACACCATAAACATAATCACAAATTTCACCATCACAAGCGGAATAGTGCCTTTAAAATAACGATTTAAATATGCAATATTGGTTTCAGCAATATAGTAATAAGCAAGTATTGTAGTAAAAGCGAAGAAGAACAATGCAATACCAACAAATGCTTCACCAAAACCACCAAACACGCTGAATAAAGCCATTTGCGTGAAAGCAGCTGAACCAACTTCAGTTGCAGCATCAACGTTTTGTACAATAAATTGCCCTGCTGGTAATTCACCCACTACATTGTATTGCTGGGTAATTAAAATCATTAATGCTGTCGCAGTACAAACAAAAATAGTATCAACATAAACAGAAAAAGCTTGCACTAAACCTTGTTGGGCTGGGTGATCAACTTCGGCCGCTGCAGCTGCATGCGGTCCGGTACCTTGACCAGCTTCGTTAGAATAAATACCACGTTTTACACCCCAACCAATAGCGGCACCAAAACCGGCCTGTGCGGTAAACGCATCTGTTATGATTAAAGAGAAGATATCAGGTACTTTATCGATATTTAAAAATACCACGATTAAAGCTAATACTATGTAGCCTAACGCCATAAATGGCACCACAATTTGAGTAAAGTTAGCAATACGCTTAATACCACCGAAGATAATAAACGCTAAAACAATAAGAATAATTGCCAAAGCAACCAATTTAAAGCTACCGACTTCACCAAAACTCGTTGAGACCATAGTGCCATCACCAAACACTTGGGTAAACGCGTTGCCAACAGCATTGGCTTGCACGCCCGGCAGAAAAACACCACATGCAATAATTGCCGACACGGCAAATAAAATCGCCAGCCATTTTTGTTCTAAACAGCGATCAAAATAATATGCTGGGCCGCCGCGATATTGGCCATCTTCTTCTGTTTTATAAATTTGCCCTAATGTTGATTCGGCGTACGCTGTACTTGCTCCTAAAAAAGCCACAACCCACATCCAAAAAATAGCACCTGGGCCACCAAAACCAATAGCTGCCGCTACACCGGCTATATTACCAACCCCTACTCGTCCAGATAACGACACAGCCAATGCTTGAAAAGATGAGATCCCTTTATCTGAGGTGTTAGGGCTAAATAGTAATTTGCACATTTCTTTAAAATGTCTAACTTGAGCAAATCGGGTTAATACAGAATAGAACAAGCCTGCGCCTAGGCATAAATAGATGAGTGCGTTACTCCAAACAACATCATTAACAGCGCTTACAAAAGCTTCCATGGATATCCTCTATAGTTATATTTATTATTTTCTAGTTACGATACTCTGCTGTAGCTAATCAGAATGCGCGACATATGGCTATGGGAAATAAGGTAACAACATTACTACCTCCCCTGCAACTTTTTGAATATTAACTTAAACGTTCTAAGTTTGTTAACACTTAATTTTCAAAATAACTACTTTTAAAATTTAATTAACCCTACATGGTTTTATGTAGGTAACTTAAAGATACGACTCGAACAGAGCTTGGAAAAGATTTAAGTAACACATTAAGCAAATATCATCGCTTTATTAGCGTCGCTAATGCCATTCATCGCGATAAAAAAAACTAAGGGCATCGATATGAATGATGCCCTTAGTAACAAACACGTTATCTTAATTTATCTACTACGTTAACAATCGCAGCCAAGGTGTCTTGGCCAAATTGATATGAACGGCGATCTGACCAGCCATAATCAGGATCTGGTAAACCATCGTTATCTTTAAATGGCATTTCAACCGTGTAAGCAAGCGCTTTAAATTCTTCTGCAACAGCTGATGACCCCACCGTTAGATTGGCTTGACCTGGCTCATCTTTCGGGTAACCGTGGATATCTTGAAACTCAGGAGTCACTATGTGCAATGCCGCTTTAAAACTGTCTTCTAAGTCTTTTAAGCGCGCATCATAGCTTGGGATACCTTCACTACCGGCTACAAAGTTATATGGAATCGCTTCATCTCCGTGAATATCAAGGTGCATATCAACACCGGTCTCACGCATTTTATTTAGCACTAAATATACTTCAGGGCTATTTTCCATGCTTGGAGTTTGCCATTCACGATTTAAGTTAACTCCTTTTGCGTTAGTACGTAAATGCCCACGAGCACTACCATCAGGATTCATATTGGGTACAATATAAAATACCGCTTTTGATAACAATGCTGCTGCATGTGGATCTTCATCATCTAATAACTTATGTAATACACCTTCAACAAACCATTCGGCCATCGTTTCGCCTGGATGTTGACGGGCTGTTATCCAAATTGTTTTCTTATTTTCATCACTTTCGCCACCAATACGCAGTACGCTCATATCACGGCCATCAAGTGTTTCACCTAAGGTTTCAAGCTGACAGGCTTCTTGGCTTTGTGCCCATGTGATTAGATCTAAGTGACGCTCGTAGCTATATGGTGCAAAGTAAGCAAAATAAACACAGCCACATTCTGGCTCAATCTCAAATGATAACGTGCCATCAGCATAGTTTGAAGGAACACGAAACCAGGTTTGGCGATCATACGATGCAACAGCCTGATAACCTTCCCAGCCGTCAGGGTAAGCTGAATTTTCAAGGTTATTGATATGTAATTTATGGCTTTGAAAAGGTGTTGTTTCTAAACGGAAATGGAACCACTGAAAAAAATCAGATAAATGATCTTTATTGATCTCAAGCTGAATATTAAGTGGATCGGTCGCGGCAATGACCTTGATATTGCCACTGTCAAAATTACTGGTGATTTTCATTTTATTAAACCTATATATGAAAAATTAATCGCTAACTTATCGCTTGTTAGTTAGAAATTAAATAACGCCCACTATAATGGGCGCATTGTTATTAAAATGTAGCAAACTGGAGACAGCCTACCACATGGCTTGGGTTTTGAAAAAACATTCATGACTAAAAAAGCCAGCGAATGCTGGCTTTTTGTAAAGATTTTTAAGCTATTACCAATTAACGTGGCAAGCTTGGGAATGAAACCTCGGCCATATCGCGCATACAACGCACAACTTGGCAGCTGTAACCAAACTCATTATCATACCAAACATAAAGTACAATACGGTTGTCATCAACGATAGTGGCGGTTGAATCAACCACACCCGCATAACGACTGCCGACTAAATCGGTAGACACAATCTCAGTAGAGGCCGTGTAATCAATTTGGTCGCGTAACTCTGAATGCAGAGCAGCATGGCGTAAGAACGAGTTTAACTCCTCAACCGTGGTGCTGGTCGCAAGGTTTAAGTTCAAAATAGCCAGAGACACATTCGGTGTAGGTACACGGATTGCGTTACCCGTTAATTTGCCTTCAAGTTCTGGTAATGCTTTTGAAACGGCTTTAGCTGCGCCAGTCTCAGTGATCACCATATTAAGTGCTGCGGCACGGCCACGACGATCTGCTTTGTGGTAGTTATCAATCAAATTTTGGTCATTAGTGTACGAGTGAACTGTTTCAACGTGACCATTGTTAATACCAAACTTATCATTAAGTGCTTTTAATGTTGGTGTGATTGCGTTGGTAGTACAGCTTGCTGCACAAACAATTTTATCTTCCGGTTTGATATCGTGGTTATTAACACCATATACGATGTTTTTGATATTGCCTTTCGCCGGTGCTGTTAATAGTACTTTTGCAGCGCCTTTTGATTTTAAATGTAAGCCAAGGCCAGCTTCATCTTTCCAGATCCCCGTATTATCAACGATCAATGCGTTTTCAATACCATATGCTGTGTAGTCAATTTCATCTGGAGAGTTAGCATAGATCACCTGAATGTAGCTACCATTGGCTTTTATTGCATTACGTTCTTTATCAATGGTGATTGAACCATTAAAAGGACCATGAATTGAATCACGACGTAATAGGCTAGCACGCTTTTCAAGGTCGCCGTCTTTACCACCACGAACAACGATTGCACGTAAGCGTAAATCCGCATAAGGACCTGATTTTTCAATTAACAAACGCGCTAGTAAACGACCGATACGACCAAAACCATATAACACCACATCGCGTGGCTCTTTGGCTTGTGAGTTTACAATTTCAGCTAACTCGTCGTTTAAATACTCTTCGATAGAACGACCATTTGCAACATCGTTAAATAAATAACCATAAGCCAGTTTACCAATATCGATACGTGCAGAGTTTAAATCCATTTTGCTAATAGCTTCTAAAAACGGAAAGCTTTCACGTAAACGAAGTTTAGTGCCTTCAAACTGCGCCACTGTTTTGTGAGATTTGATGATATCAATTGTACTGGCATTGACGAGAGGACGGCCATATACCGCGATTTCAATACCACGATTACGATAAAGCTTTCCAATGATAGGTTGCATGCTTTCTGCGTAATCTTGGCGTTCTTGCCAACTATTTGTGTATTCTAACTCGTGAGATGAGGTCATTTTATTTACCTAATTAAACAATTTTTGAACGGATAGCCATAAGACGTATTGAGTTTTGAGAGCAACACGCCTCAGTGGGCTTCGCTATTCTAATTTAAACTAACTTTATTCTCCACTGTTAGAGAGCAATTCATTACGCTAGAATAACAAGGTAATTATTAAGGTGAGGTTAAGGGATGTTACTAAGAGCAAGTGTTTTACTGAGTTTGTTGGCATTAACTGGGTGTGAAGAACCGTTGACACTTGCACAGGTGTGTAAAGAAACCCCAGGTTTATGTAATGATTTAAATAAAGATAGTCACTGTAAAGCCCAACGTGCTGATGTGATCATGGCGCGTTACCATGAATACAAACAACCGACTGATAATAACAAATATTTATTATTAAAAGGTTTTGAAAAATACGATCAATGCGTATCGCTGGCGGCAAAAATTGAACATATCAAATTAAAAGAAAAAACCACCTCCCGCGTTGAAGCACATTTAACCAGTATCAAGGAAATGACGCGGTTATTTCAAGATACCAAAAATACTAACCACCCTGGGTTGTTGTATTATCATTGGTCTCGCAATAATGACCAATCAGCCCTGACTAAATTACTTGCGCTTGAAAACGATCCTAGTGTCACTGAGGACGCTGAAATCCAGTTTTTCTTAGCCAGTTATTATATTAAGTTTGATGAAGATAAGACCATAGACTTACTGTATAAAACGTTAGAGCTAAACAAAGCTGAACAAACTCCAAACCCCGAGATTTACACCTCATTGATCAGTTTATTTTATAAACAGGAAAAATATAAGCATGCCTATACTTTTGCAAAAATTGCACAGCTTTCTGGGATAACCAATGTTGAAATATTCCCGATTGAGCAGCAACTCACAGCAACAGGAAAAAGTCTCAGCGGATTAGATACCCTCGCACAGCAAACCTACGACAGTATTCAAGCTGGGCAGTTTGTTTCACCACGGGATTTTTAATCGTGTTCAAACTTAGTTTATAGAAAAGAAAAAGGCAGCTGACGCTGCCTTTTTTAATTTATTTGCTCGTACCAACTTCAACACGAGTTTTGAGCTTTTGACCAGGTCGAAAGGTGACGACGCGTCGTGCCGAAATAGGGATATCTTCCCCAGTTTTCGGATTACGGCCAGGCCTTTCTTTCTTGTCACGAAGATCAAAGTTACCAAATCCAGAGAGCTTAACCTGCTCGCCTTTTTCAAGCGCTGAGCGGATTTCTTCAAAAAACGCTTCAACTAAATCTTTGGCATCCTTTTTATTGATCCCCAATTTTTCAAATAGGTGTTCAGCTATGTCGGCTTTAGTAAGCGCCATATCTAGTCCCTCAACGATGCATTAAACTGTTCGGCCAGTGCGGCCACCACGTTATCAACTACTAGATTGATATCTTTCTCTTCGAGTGTTCTATCAACCGCTTGCAGTGTTAGAGCAATCGCCAAACTCTTATAATTTGGCTCAATACCTTTGCCCTTATACACATCGAATAAGTTTAGGTCAACCAATTGATTTCCGCCAACTTTTTCTATCACTGATAAAATGTCGCCAGATTTCACCTGATCTTCCACTAAAATAGCGATGTCGCGGCGGTTTGAAGGGAACTTCGAAACCCCTACAGCCTCTGGTAAATTTCTTTTTTCAATGGCTGACATTTCAATTTCAAACACATAAGTCGCATTATTGATATCTAACGATTTTTGTACTTGAGGATGAATAGCACCAAAGAAACCGACCTTTTTACCTTCAACATAAATCACCGCAGATTGGCCCGGATGTAAGCCATCTGATTGCTCTGCTTTGATTTCAAAACGCGTTATATCATTGGTTAATGAAAGTAATGCTTCAACGTCACCTTTTAAATCATAAAAATCAACGGTGCGCTTTTCTTCAACCCAATGTTCACCATGTGCCAGACCAGTAATAGCCCCACCAATAACTGCAACTTGGTTTACGCCATTCTCTGCGTTTTCATCACGTAGAAATTTAAGGCCATGCTCAAATAAACGAATACGTGGCTGCTGGCGGTTTTGATTATACATTACTGATGCCAGTAAACCTGGCATAAGGCTCACACGCATTGCCGACATTTCAATCGAAATTGGATGTGGCAAAACCAGCGCGTCACTGTCTGGGTGTAAAATAGCTTGTGCTTTAGGGTCAACAAAGCTGTATGTGATCGCTTCTTGATAACCACGAGTCACTAGCGTATTGCGAAATTTGCTCACTGCAATATTGGCTTCGTTATGAGTGGTCATTTTTAATTTAGCAGTCGGTGCTACGTTTGGAATACTGTTGTAACCATATACGCGAGCAACTTCTTCAATTAGATCTTCTTCAATACGAATATCAAAACGGTAGCTTGGTACATCTGCACTCCACACACCATCGACAATTTTCACATCAAGCCCTAAACGGGTTAAAATGTCGGTTACTTTCTCATCTTCAATATGATGACCAATAACACGGTCTAAACGCGCACGACGAAGACGCACTTCAGTGACCTTAGGAAGCTTATCTTTTGCAACAGCTTCAACTACAGGGCCTGCTTGACCGCCTACAATCTCAAGTAACAACGCAGTTGCACGTTCTATTGCATCATGTTGCAGCGCAAAATCCACACCGCGTTCATAACGATGCGATGCATCTGTGTGTAAACCATAGCTACGAGCTTGCCCTGCGATAGCAACTGGATTAAAAAACGCACTTTCTAATAGAATATCCGTTGTTTGCTCGGTAACGCCTGATTGCTCACCGCCAAAGATACCGGCAATCGCCAGCGCTTTGTTATGGTCGGCTATTACTAAGGTAGATTCATTCAACTTAGCAGTATTACCATCTAGTAATACCAGCTCTTCACCAGCATGGGCGCTACGTACTTTGATACCGCCTTCAATCGCATTTAAATCAAAAGCATGCATTGGATGGCCAAGTTCAAGTAACACATAGTTAGTTACATCAACCACAGGGTCAATTGCGCGCACGCCACTACGACGAAGCTTCTCAACCATCCAAAGTGGTGTTGTGGCGTCAAGGTTGATGCCTTTGATCACACGCCCTAAATAACGAGGGCAGGCTTCATCGTTTACTAGTTCAATTGATACTTTATCATCAATAGTTGCTGCAACCGCTGGTATTTCTAGGGCTTTAACATCAATACTGTTAAGTACGCCCACTTCACGAGCGATGCCTTTAATACCTAAACAGTCACCACGATTCGGGGTTAAATCAACATCAATAATGTTGTCATCAAGGCTTAAGTATTCACGTAAGTCTGTGCCAACAGGTGCATCAAGTGGCAACTCCATGATACCGTCGCCTTCTTCGCTAATACCCAACTCCACGAATGCACACAGCATGCCGTGAGACGGTTGACCACGTAGTTTGGCTTTTTTAATTTTAAAATCGCCCGGTAATACAGCGCCAACCATAGCTACTGCAACTTTGATACCTAAACGGCAATTTGGCGCACCACATACAATATCTAATAGCTCATCGCCACCGACATTGATTTTAGTTACACGTAGTTTATCTGCATCAGGATGCTGACCACATTCAACTACTTCACCGACAACAACGCCAGAGAATTCTGCCGCAGCGGGCTCTACGCCATCTACCTCAAGGCCGGCCATCGATAACTGTTCCGAAAGAGCCTGCGTGTCAATTGCAGGATTAACCCACTCTCTTAACCACTTTTCACTAAATTTCATGTTATTTCTTCACTCTTAACGGAACTGATTAAGGAATTTCAAATCGTTTTCGAAAAACGCACGTAAGTCATTTACCCCATAACGCAGCATGGTTAAACGCTCTACACCCATACCAAAGGCAAAACCAGTGTATTTTTCTGGATCAATTCCCACTGATTTAAGCACGTTAGGGTGCACCATTCCGCAACCTAATACTTCTAACCATTTTCCGTCTTTACCCATCACATCAACTTCCGCTGAAGGCTCTGTAAATGGGAAAAATGAAGGACGGAAACGAATTTCCATATCTTCTTCAAAAAAGTTACGCAAGAAATCGTGCAAAATACCTTTAAGCTCAGTAAAGCTTACATCAGTATCAACCATCAACCCTTCAACCTGATGGAACATCGGCGTATGTGTTTGGTCGTAATCGTTGCGGTATACACGCCCTGGAGAAATAATACGCAGCGGCGGTTGCTCAGCTTCCATGGTGCGAATTTGCACACCACTGGTTTGCGTACGCAACACCAGTTTTGGATTAAAGTAAAAAGTATCGTGATCAGCACGCGCTGGGTGATGCTCAGGAATATTTAGCGCGTCGAAGTTATGAAAATCATCTTCTACTTCTGGGCCAGATTTAACCGCAAAACCTAATTCGCCAAAAAAGCTCTCAATCCGCTCAATGGTACGCGTCACTGGGTGTAAACCACCTGTTGGCATAACGCGACCGGGCAATGTTACATCGATTGTTTCAGCGGCTAATTTCTCTTCAAGGGCCTTGCTTGCTAGTAATTCGCGCTTGTCGTTAATCGCAACTTGTACATCTTGCTTAGCTTGGTTAATTACTTGGCCTGCTTCTTTGCGTTCTTCAGGGGCAATTTTACCAAGGGTTTTTAATAGATTCGTGATTTCGCCTTTTTTACCAAGGTAGTTAACCCTGATATCTTCAAGCTGCGCGATTTCACTGGCACTGGCGACCGCCTCAAGTGCTTGCGCTAATATATTTTCTAAGTTCATTCGATACCTGATCTGTCACAGAAGGTGATTTAAGTAATAGCTAATGATAACTGAAAGCAATGGCTAGATTCCAGACCTTATACCAATCTTATTGAATTCTTTCCCATTCTGGTTAAGCAAAATGGGAAGTTAGACGATTTTGTAGAGAAAACTAGGGTCTGTTGATCTTTCAAGGTTAAATTTGCAGCAGTCTGTTTGGTATTTAGGCAAGGCAGAGCCTATGTGGTGTGGTTATTCCCCATAAATAGGCGATAACGCAGCATCAATGCCAAACAGGCGCTGCCCGAAGGGTTCTGCCTAGGGGCAATTAACTCTTTGTTGCTCGGCTTTTACTTAGCCCACTAGGTTACAAACCTCGCGCCGCGATTAAATTGCCCCTAGTTTGAACAAATATTAATCCGCAAAGGCCAACAGACCCTAGAGTTTTAGAGTGGATTTTATGAAAGGAATTGTCAATTTACGTTGTGCAGCCATCGAGGCATGGTCAAGTTTATCAAGCACATCAAGTAACGCTCGCATATCACGACTCAAACGCGTTAATAAAAAGCGCGCACATTCATCACTGAGCTCTAAACCGCGCATATTGGCGCGCTTTACTAAGGCTTCGGCTTTATCATCATCACTCATAGAACGGATTTGAAATGTCGTACCCCATTTTAATCGTGACTCAAGATCCGGCAAGTTAATGTTAAGCATGTCTGGTAACAGATCCGCTGTCACTACTAAGCATTTACCCGGTTCGTTAAAACGGTTAAAAAAATTAAACAACGCTTTTTCCCACGCATCGTTACCAGCTACTAAGTGCACATCATCAATACACAACACATCAAGCGCGTCTAAGCCATCGAGCACCATAGGGCCAAAATCAATCACTTCGCGCATTGATAGCAGCATAGTCGATAAGCCATGCTCTTGGGCATGAATACAGGTTGCATACAGTAAATGTGATTTACCCGAATCTCCTAAACCACATAAATATGTATATTGAAAAGTGGTTGCTAAACTTTTAAAAGCATTTTTTAAATGACTCACTTCCAGTGAATTTTCACCACCAAAATAAGATGCAAAGGTTTCATCATCCGGCAACGTTACCGGTAATGCCATTTGCACCGGCTCAATTGTCTGCATTACAAACCAACCCATTGATATTCTAAATCGTCTTGCGCTACTACGGGATAAAATGCACGAGGATCAACAAATGGTTGAAAAGCGCGGTCGAGCTCTAAGGCTTTTTGTAAATCATGCATACTGCCAGTATGATTTATCGCAAAACTAACTACATCAGCAGTACGAGAACGAATTGTCACTTGGGTAACTACGCTTAAGCTCTGTAGCTGACGTTTAGCCAACTCAATATCGACAAAGTTAGTGGTGCCTTTTAATTTAAACACCGCTTGGGCAAGCTGCGTTGTAGAATTTGGATCAACCGCATATTCATTGGCCAAGCCAGCTGCTAAGCTGTCGATCATTAAGGCTATGGCTTGTTGTTTATCACCGCTTACTCTATTTGCTTCAAACAGCTCATCATTAGTAAAGCGCCAATCCAACAACCAAATCTCGCTGTCAGGTTGTTTGTATAAACGCGCGGTAATACTGCGTTCTGCACTATAACGGCTTGATGCCTGTTCGACTGGCGTGGAGAAATTACCCCACACCTCAGGTATTCCCACTAATGCACGGTCTTGTAAATCAAGCAACGGTACCACGACTGGCAAGCCACGTCGCGCTGCGGTGCTATAAATTAGTTGCTCTAGCTGCGGATAACTTTCTTGGGTAACAAGTTCACGACGCCAGTTATCTTCAATGGCAAGCCAAATAGCCACCAGCGGGCGACGCGTACCCCACAATGGTAAATTAAGCTCTTTGACGAGTGCATTAATTTTATTTGCTTCAAATTTAACCACGAGATTAAGTTGACCATTGGCTTTTTCGTCGTATTCAAATTTGAGCATGTAATCTGATATATCTTTACTACGTTGCTGAGCGATTGGATTTTGATCCGCATTCGGATCGCCACTAACCTTAACCAGTACATTGAGCAACGCCTCTCGGCTGGCGCTGAGTCGAGCATCGCGAGATTTGTCAGATACTTTTAATACGTCCTGATATAGATCAGTAACTTCAACCGCAGTCGCAGTAAAACTTAGGAAAATGATGATAATAGCAATAAATAATCTAGACACAGGGCATTAGTTCTTGGTTTTAAACTGTTTTGATCCTAATTCAAAGCACCCAACAAAGCAAAAATATATTTGTTAAAACCCACTTACAAATAAGTGCTTGTGATCAGTGCATAGAAGCTTCCTGCTACATGCTCCTCAAAGATCTAAATTAGCTTGCGTATTAGTAATCAGTTTATGCTTTATCGCCAGTGCTAACAATCTCATAATTGTGCTTAACCATCCCAAATTGGTTTCTACCCCTTTCAAAAACAATTACCATTGCGCATTCTATTACAGCAACTAACGGATGCTTACATGCTCGACTTCGCAGTCCTGGGGGTATTTATACCCACCTTCTTTTTTGTCTCTATTACACCTGGGATGTGTATGACTTTAGCCATGACCTTAGGAATGAGTATTGGCGTGCGCAGAACTATGTGGATGATGATTGGCGAATTACTTGGCGTTGCTATTGTGGCTGTTGCAGCAGTCGCAGGGGTGGCAAGTATCATGCTCAACTACCCGATACTTTTTAGCGTATTAAAATGGCTAGGTGCAGGTTATTTAGTCTATATTGGGGTTGCAATGTGGCGAGCAAAAGCAACCATCAAATTAGGCGCAGACAGTAAATTAAAAGTATCTCGCCAAGCGCTATTCTCACAAGGGTTTATCACCGCGATTGCCAACCCTAAAGGCTGGGCGTTTATGATTTCCCTGCTACCGCCGTTTATAAATATTGACTACGCGATTGCGCCACAATTGAGTATGTTAGTCGCCATCATTATGCTCAGCGAGTTCACTTGCATGATGCTCTATGCCACTGGCGGTAAAAGTTTACGGCTGTTTTTAAACCAAGGTGACAATATCAAGTGGATGAACCGCATCGCTGGCAGTTTGATGGTTGGCGTTGGAGTATGGTTAGCGCTTAGCTGAGTCGCTTTATTTTAGAGCGACTATAAAAAGCCTGCAAATGCAGGCTTTTCGCTTTCAAAGAATTTATTTACTTAACTGCAAAGCTAATTTTGACTAACCACTCGTCGGCCACTAAATGCATGCATTAATGTCATGCCATCGAGCAAATCAAGTTCGCCACCGACCGGAATACCATGGGCTATCCGCGATGCATCGACTTTATAACGGTGACAAAGCTGGGCAATATAATGCGCTGTAGTTTCCCCTTCAACTGTAGGGTTGGTCGCTAATATAACCTCGTTTATCCCACCTTGTTGCAACTTACTTTCAAGAATATCAAGGCCAATTTCATTTGGACCAATACCATCGATAGGTGATAAATGTCCCATCAATACAAAGTACAAACCTTTATACTGGCCAGTTTGTTCAATCGCCAACACATCGGTAGGTGATTCAACCACACATAAAATTCCGCTATCTTGACGTTTGGGGCTTAAACAGATTTCACACTGCGGCTGCTCTGCAAAAGTACGACACGATTGACAGTGTCCAATAGCAGTCATCGCTTTGGTAAGTGCATTACCAAGCTGAGTGCCCCCCTTACGGTCACGCTCAAGCAGATGAAACGCGATGCGCTGCGCTGACTTTGGGCCTATGCCCGGCTGACAGCGCAATGCTTCAATTAGCTGGTTTAAACTCTCTGAAAGCTGCATATTTTATCTTAAAATGGCATTTTCATACCTGGTGGTAATTGCATACCGCCAGTTACTTTACCCATGCGCTCTTGTGTTTCTTCTGCTACACGGCGAACTGCGTCATTACACGCAGCGGCAAGTAAGTCTTCAATAAGATCTTTTTCGTCTTCCATTAAACTTTCATCAAGTTCAACACGTCGAACATTATGGTTTCCAAGCATGGTTACTTTAACTAAACCAGCACCTGCTTCACCAACCACTTCTAAGCTAGCAATTTCGTCTTGGGCTTTTTGCATGCGCTCTTGCATTTGCTGCGCTTGCTTCATCATGTTACCCATTCCACCTTTAAACATAACTTTCTCTCTTTCTATTTCTAATTGCCATGAAGATAAGGGCTATTGCAGTGAATTACAATGCCTGAATACTGTTTTCATCGATAATTGCAGAAAATAGCTGCTGTAACTGTACGATATTTTCATCACCGTTGATTACATCAATGGCTTGCTGATGGCGCCCTGCATCAATCTTTTGCTGAATTAAGTAAGGCGAATCTATCACCCCAGGGGCAAAATTGATTGTCAGCTCAACATTATACCCGTAAATACTGGCCAGCGCCGCACTAAGCTTTTGTCTTAACATAGGGGTATCGAGATGTTTTTGCGATTCATCCACTTCTAAGTGCAGCTGTTGTTGTTGCTTTGAATAAATTGAATGCAAAGCAAATTGACGCATCCGCCCGCCAAGTCCCATCCGCTTAATTAAGTATGCCCACTCATCTTGTTGATGTGCAAAACGAATATCGCTGATCGGGCTTTGAAAATCATCCGGTATTTGAATATTTATTTCAGGCTCAGGTGCAGCAACTACTTTTTGTGGATTAATTTGCTCTAGCAATTCCGGTGCTAAATTCTCAGTAATAGTCTGATGTTTTTCTTTAAAGTCAGGTTTCACACGCTTATTTGGGGCGATATTCGGCGTGTAACCATCAGTCTCAGGCTGACTACTTGCCCCCGTTATCTGGGGCTGTGACTTTTTTACCGCAGTACCGCGCTCAACCGCAGCTGGTTTATTCGTTGATGGCGCCACAGATGTTTTACCACCAGAGAGCGTACCTGCACCAGAAATATTTCTATCTCGTAAAATACGTGCAATTGCGGACTGCGCTTGTGCTTCTTTTTGGCTAATATCTGTGGTATCTGAATAGTCAGAGAATGAGCTGTTATTTTGTGCTGGAGCGGTTTGCTCTGCGCTATATTGATGCTCAGGCAAAGATTGTTCTGGCGCATGCTCAAAGCCACTATGAAAGCCCTGCTCCACTGCGTTATTCATTACCTCATCATATTGGGATACTAATTGTTGCTCAAGCTCAGCATCTGAATCATGCTCATTACCATGCGCGGCTTCGTGCATAATTCCCGAATTTGTATGTGGTGCAGTAGTAACAGTTGGCTGCGTATCGACAGGTGCTGTTTGCTCACCGGTTACAGAGTGTTCAGTTGTTGCAACGACTTGTTCAGGCGCACTCACGGCCGTTTTTAGCGGTGCAGCTTGAGGCAATGATACTTGGTTATCAACAGGCTGTGGTGTTGCAGGCTTATTTTTATTGAGAATATCTCTCAATGCTGCTGAGCGAGACCGGTTGTTATCGGCCGCTGGTGCCTGCGCCGCAGTACTTGCAAGCATTTGGCTATCAACTGGTTGAAATGCCAGTAAGCGCAGCATAACCATTTCAAAACCTAAACGAGGCTCTGGCGCCCATTGTAAGTCTTTTTTGCCATTAAGCAGTAATTGATAATAAATTTGGATTTGTTGTGAATCGCAGCTCTTTGCTACTTCACTTATAAACTCGCGATTATATTCATCTAACTTGGCGGCATCGGGCACTAATTGGGTTAATTGTGCTAAATGTGTAAGGCCAATTAGATCATCTAACAAAGCAATATAATTTGGGTTTTGGGTGGCAACTTGCTCTATTTGCGCCATCAATGCATGGCCGTCTTGGGCTAATAATGCAACCAGCAAGTGCTGGCTATAATGGTTGTCCATCAACCCTAGCATTGCTTGCACCGCTTGATGCTTAATATCACCATTCGTTTGAGCAATCGCTTGATCAGTTAAACTCAATGCATCACGCATACTGCCATCAGCCGCTTTGGCGATAATTTGCAGGGCTTGAGTTTCAAAACTTAATTTTTCTTCGCCTAACACATATTCAAGTTGTTGGAGTATTTCAGGTTGCGATAACGCATTAAGATTAAACTGCAAACAACGCGATAAAATGGTGACAGGCAGCTTCTGTGGATCCGTCGTCGCTAATAAAAACTTAACGTGCTCAGGCGGCTCTTCCAAGGTTTTTAATAATGCATTAAAACTATGCTTTGAAAGCATGTGTACTTCATCGATCAGGTACACTTTGTAGCGACCGCGAGTTGGCGCGTACTGCACGTTATCCAATATCTCACGGGTATCTTCAACTTTAGTGCGCGATGCGGCATCTATCTCAAGTAAGTCAATATAACGACCAGTTTCGATATCTATACAGCTGCTACACTTGCCACACGGTTGCGCCGAAATGCCTTCATCACAATTTAAGCTTTTTGCAAAAATACGTGCGATGGTGGTTTTACCCACCCCGCGAGTCCCAGTGAACAAATAAGCGTGATGCAGTCTGTTTTGTGTTAAAGCATTAATAAGCGCTTGTTTCACATGGGACTGACCGACCAATTCATGAAAGGTCTGTGGACGCCATTTTCTCGCTAGGACTTGATAACTCATTAATTATTCGCCTTCGAATTCAACCAATTTTAGGATTTTAATCCCCATTTTTGCAATGCGTTGCTCGCCACCTAGTTCTGGTAAAGAGACTACAAATGCTGCATCTGTCGCATGACCACCCAACTTATTGACTAATTTAGCGGTCGCTTCAATGGTACCGCCGGTTGCTAATAAGTCATCGACTAAAAGCACTTTGTCACCTGGGACAATGGCATCTATATGCAGCTCTAATACATCTTCACCATATTCTAGCTGGTAATCTTGAGAGATCACTGCACGTGGTAGTTTGCCCGGTTTACGCACTGGAATAAAAGGAATACCTAATGCATATGAAAGCGGCGCACCGAAGATAAAACCACGTGATTCAGTACCTATAATCTTGGTAAAACCTTGATCTTTATAAGCTGAAATAAATGCATTAATTGTTGCTTGAAATGCAGCGGGATTAGCCATTAGCGTAGTTACATCACGGAACATAATGCCTGCTTTAGGGTAATCTGCAATAGTAGTTATGCTATCTTTAATGATAGATGGAGTTACTTGAGTCATAATTTAAACTGTTTTATCTGTAATATTACAAAGCAGACAATTATAACATCACAAAAATGAGTTGTCGGTAAGAAGTTAAATAATTAAGTAATAAGACTGTATTATATACAGCCTTATTATAATTTAGCAGTGCTAAATTAAGAGACTGTGGTGATCCAGCCTAGGATTGCATTTAAACAGCCGATTCCTGCAAACACAGCTAAGAACGCAAGAAAATACATTGCATTAAACGGATCTTTAAAATCTTTATCTTCTGACATAGGTACTACCTTTTATTAAGCGCGACGAATTAAGGCGCACATAATAGACGATGTAAAATAATCAATAAAGACTTTAAGGGTGATTTTTTGTCACGATAACGCCACGTTCCGCCATTGCATGTAATGTTACTGTAGCACCTTGAACAAGCTGTTCTGTAGTAAATTGCGGCGCTTGTAAAGCAACTTGCTCCACCAACGAAGCTAATTTGATACTCGGTGTTGTGTCTATAATTGCCAGTAATAATGCGGTCATTGCATTGGTAGCAAGAAATTGTACTTCGTCATCGGTATCGCGATACACCACAAAATAATGAGGCTGTTCACTAGACTGCTGTGGTTGAAAATCAACACTGATATGCTGTACAGCAAACTGATAACTTAAATTTCGCGCGCAACTACTCATATAAAGAGGCACATTACTCAGCGGTGCATTAATGATGCAATCAGTTGGATCCGCATGCGCAACCGAGACATCAAGCTCAATCCATTCATAATGAGCAAGTTCAAGCATAAAGGGGGGATCAATTTCTTGCAATTGGTAATCACTACTTAAATACGCAATAAACTCACTAGCAATATCCAAAAAATAAGGTGATTGACAATCGTGTTCAGCAAAAAATTGGCGAACTAATCTTAACCAATTGTTATCGCTGTAGAGTGTTTTCAGAACCGGAAATGCTGAGGAAGTAAAGCCATTGATATTATTGAAAAATAAATCACGGTAGATCGCCATACGACGCTCTTCAATGTCATCGGGCTTTGGTTGTGTATCTGGCGCTCGAATATGCGCCATAAACGCTTGTTGGGTTTCAATAAAATTCATATCAGGCACTTTCTTTACGCTGTATTATTGCGTGCTTGGCTTGTAGTTGATGAATTATATCCAGCTCTTTGGTAAGCTCAGCGATAGCTGGAATATTAAAATCACGTTCCAATAAAGTCGCAAACACTCCATGATGTTGATAAGCACGATCAAGTAATTGCCAAACAGGGTCAATCACGTCAGCGCCGTGAGTATCAATAAGTAAATCATCCGCCTCATTGAAATGCCCTGCGACATGACCATACGCTATACGTTGCGATGGCAAGCTAGCTAGAAAATGTTCTGCATCATAACCATGATTTATCGAATTCACATAAATATTATTTACATCGAGTAATAACTTACAATCAGCTTGCTGTAATATTTCAGTGGTAAATTCTAACTCGCTCATTTGCTGACCAGGTGCGGCATAATAAGACACATTTTCGATAGCTATTTGCTGCTCGAGAATATCTTGCACCTGTTTTATCCGCCCAACAACATGGGCAATCGCAGCTTCAGTAAATGGGATCGGCATCAGATCATACATGTGGCCGCTGCCGGAACAATAACTAAGGTGCTCACTAAAAAGCTTAACATTATGTGCTTTGAAAAAGACTTTTAATGCTTTAACAAATTCAATATCTAACGGTTCAGGAGAGCCGATGGATAATGACAAGCCATGACAAACAAAATTATTTGTATCGGTCAGTGACTTAAACTGCTTAGCAAAGCGACCACCGAGTTTTAACCAGTTCTCAGGCGCCACTTCCATAAAATCAATTTGCTTTGGTATCTGCATCAGCAATTCATCGAGCATTTCTCTACGCAGCCCAAGCCCTACCATGCCAAATTCACTGTTACTAGATACAGTCATATCAACTCCTTCATTTAAAAGGGCCACAATGCGGCCCTTTTATAAACATACTACTTAGCTAAAGTGCAGGTTACTTAACTTATCTAATTAATGGCTACCGCATTTGCCTTCTTTTTTAGTTTTAGCATCGCCGCCGCACTTACCTTCTTTGTTAGCTTTATCGTGTTTAGCGTCGCCGCCACATTTTCCTTCGCCGCACTTACCTTCTTTTTTTGCTTTATCGTGTTTAGCATCGCCGCCGCATTTGCCTTCGCCGCACTTTCCTTCTTTTTTAGCTTTGTCATGTTTAGCATCGCCACCGCATTTGCCTTCGCCGCACTTGCCTTCTTTTTTAGCTTTGTCATGTTTAGCATCGCCACCGCATTTGCCTTCGCCGCACTTGCCTTCTTTTTTAGCTTTGTCGTGTTTGGCATCGCCACCACATTTGCCTTCGCCGCACTTACCTTCTTTTTTAGCTTTGTCGTCTTTAGTTTTAGCATCTCCACCGCATTTACCTTCGCCACATTTTCCTTCTGTCGCGTCGACTTGGTAGCCCGTTACCATTTGTTGAAATTCAAACGGATTCGCTTGAACATCTGCAGAAATAAAACTTGTGCTACCTACTACTACCGCGCCTAATGTTAACGCGATTGAATTTTTTTTAAGTGTATTCATTTTATGACTCTCTCTAAACATACAAAGGTTGTACTAAGTAGACCTTGCTACAAAAATAATATTTCATTTAATCACATATTTTTATTTATTATTGATGATAACGCTACAAAGGAGTACAAAACTGGAGTTAACTATGGGAGTAAAATTGGCATTTATCAATGTTACAGGTAAAATACGCCTCCTTATGTAAAGTCAAAGTGCCCCTATCATGAAATTAGTTTTAGCGCCTATGGAAGGGGTTGTCGATTTTAAAATGCGTCAACTACTCACCGAAATTGGCGGTTTTGATTTATGCGTCACTGAATTTGTTCGTGTTATTGATGCCTGCCTGCCTGATAAAGTATTTCATCGCTATTGCCCAGAGCTAAATAATAACGGTTTCACTCGTTCAGGCACTCCTGTGCGTATCCAATTACTTGGCCAAGTTGCACACGCATTGGCTGAAAACGCAATCAAGGTAATAGAGCTTGGCTCTCACGGCGTTGATCTTAATTTTGGTTGCCCTGCTAAAACAGTCAATCGCAGTAAAGGCGGCGCCGTACTACTAAAAGATCCTGAACACATGTATGAAATCATTAAAGCAGTCCGTGATGCCGTGCCAAGCGAGCATCAAGTAAGCGCTAAAATTCGTTTAGGTTTTGATGATGACAGTAACAGTCAAGAAATTGTTGATGCCGTTGTCAGTGCCGGTGCCAATAGTATTGCCATACATGCCCGTACAAAGCGAGACGGTTATAACCCGCCCGCTTACTGGGAGAAGATTCCACCACTGATCAAAGATAAAAACATCGCCGTGGTCGCAAATGGTGAAATTTGGCAAGTAGAAGATGCACTACTTTGCCAGCAACGTAGTGGTTGCACAGACTTAATGCTTGGTCGCGGTGCATTATCGCATCCTGATTTAGCACGTAAAATAAAAGCACACTTTAATGATGAGCACTATGATGGCCTGCAGTGGGAGCATATTCTCTATCATCTGATCCATTCAGCCATACATCATGACCCAGCGAAAGATGAAAAGTATTTTGCTTCTCGTACTAAACAGTGGCTAGGCTATTTAAAGCGCCAATATAGCCAGGCCGATACTTTATTCGATGAGATCAGGCGCCTTAAAACAAAAGAAGATGTTGCAGGTGTTTTGAAAAAATATGCTATCGCACCTTAATTTGACACACATCATAGTCGGCTTTTTTAAATTAATGAATACTGCAGCATTGCTCAACGAGGACAATGACAATGATCAATGCTCAACATCACCTTCTAAGACTTAATACAGAGTTAGAGCAAGTAAGGCAGTGCTTGCTTACGACACTATCAAGCTCAAGTAACAAATCGCATCACTCGCTAGCTGAAACCTTGCACAAAAATAACCCTGAACAATGGTTAGAGCTTACGCAAAAGCAACTTGGCACTGAATATAAAGATATCATAGTACGCTTAGAACAACTTGAAGCGGCGGTCTGCCAAATCGATATCGGCCAATATGGTTATTGCTGTGACTGTGAAGAAAAAATTGACTCGCAACGGCTGAATGCCGATCCAACAGCGCAGCGCTGTGGCAACTGCGAGCCAAGGCTATAAAAATCAGCAAGCGGACTTACGAAGTTGTTAAAAGTGTTGCAAACGCAAAACTTTGCGCCGGATAAAAAATGATATCAGCCACTAAATAATCGACTTGTTGTGGCGTCATTTTCAGCCGTTTAAGCAAATTAACTTTCGCTTGTTGGACAGTCCAAGCATGGTAATGTATGCCAAGATCGGTTTCCATCATAGCTAACCAAAAAGTACGCTCTTCATTACTTAGTCCTGTTGCAGCTTGCCCAGCATAGCCTATCAGACTCTGATAATCTTGTGCCCAATCAAAGCCAACAAGCTTTTTATTAGACAATGCAAAACGCTGTGCAAGCACGGAATAGCGATGACCAACTGCTACATGGATAGAATATGCTTCTTGCTGCATTTCCTTCAACTGAGATTGTACTGCTACTAGCCAATTTATTGGTGCTTTAGTGACGCCTGAGAAGTAATTTAACTTACTTTGATACCAAGACCCACCATTTGATATGCCATGTAAACCAACACTACCTCGGGGTGCATAGAGAGCTAAATAATCATTAAATTCAGTTAGAGTGTGTTTAAGATTTTCTGGAAGATCAACGCGAGCAAGATTTTTAGTTACCTGCGCTTGTAAGGCATTAAGCTCGATTGAGTTGAGTCTAAGTTTGCTCTCTTTAGCAAGTATTAACTGCTGCTGGGTAAAACTAAGCCAATTGTTTATGTTTGCAGTAATATCGTGTTGCTGGTTATAGGCAAGCATGTTATCGAGCACAGGAATATACACCGGCCACGTAAAGTAACGCTGCGGAAAACGCTCTGCAATAATGAGGTAATCCAATGTGCGCTGAGCGACAGGAGTTAATTCAAGGGTTTGCATTGCTTGATATATGCTGTGGCGCTCTTTTAAATACGCATCACTGAATGGAAACTGTTGCTCGTTAACTGGTTTAATTTCACCTGTTGGTCTTAAAAATTGATTTAGTGTTTGCAACGCTTGCTGAGCTTGCTCTTTACTTTGATACTGATTATTCGTATCACCACATGCGCTCAAGAAAAGCGCTAAGAAGCATATCCATATTAGGTGTTTTATCATGAGTTAATCCAATAAAAAAAGCCCCATAGGGGCTTTTTATAAATTGCTATAGCGAATTAAAGTTAAATCTTAACACCGTTGCGAGCGGCTTTATCTTTAATAAATACAGACCAACCTTTCGCAAACTTACGCGTTCGAGGGTCATCCATTGCTTTAGTAATTGCAGCATAAGCTTGCTTATACTTTTCTTGATAGTAATAAGCTTCCGCTAAATCTGAATAAATAGTTCCTTTCTTATCAGAACCAAATTCAAGCGCCTTGTTCAGACGAACAACGGCAGCACTATAATTTTGCGATTGTAAAAGTAATGAACCTGCTTTGCGATAAAGCTCAGCATCGTCATCAAATTTTGCCGCTTCTTCATAGTACTTAGCTGCTTTTGCAATATCTTTTGAGCGATGGTAGTTACTTGCCACTGCACTGATATTTTGTTTATTACGCTTCACAATCTTATCATCGATAGACTTCTCTAAAACCTTAGCGGCTTTATAAGGGATCTCATTCAATGAATAGAAGTTAGACAAAACTTTATAATCAACTTCAGTTTCAAAATAACCGTTTTTGTAAGCTACTTCCATCGTCGCAAGACCAGTTTTGTAGTCTTCCGTCTGAAGGTAGTATTTACCTAAACTTACCCATGCTTTTTTATCATCTGGCCAGATACGAACAATTTCTTCACCAATTTTAACCATATTTTTATAGTCTTTAAGTTCAAAATAAGAACCTAATTTTAATTGGTAAGGGCCTTTATTAGGCTCTTTTTGAAGTTTAATTGCTTTATCTGCAGGTGCAAAAACATCTTTGAACTTTTGTAACTGGTAATTAGCTTGGGCTATACGAGTATAAACCGTTGCATCTTCTTCACCAGTAAAGTCCATCCATGCAACATAAGCATCTTTGGCTTTTTCATACTGCTCAGTACCAGCATACATATCGCCTAATGTTTTTAAACTTTGTTCTTGATCGGCAAAGTTCAAAACATCAGGGGCCACAGCTAATTTTAAGTAACCAATCGCAGTTTTGTACTGCTCTTTCTGGCCATACATACTACCTAAATAGCGATTAACTGTTGCTTTGTCGAAATCATCAGAAGCATCGATCTCTTTCAACATGGCAATTGCTTCGTCTAGCTTTTCTTCGTTATATAAGTCAAACGCTTTTATAACTTTTTTACCAGTGCGCTCACCCATGATTCTAGTTTTTGCTTTCTTCCGCGCTTCAATTTTCGCGGGATCTGGCGCTGCTAGAACCGGTGCAGTAAATACTGCACCCGAGAAAGACATAAGTACCGCAAGTGCTGTTACTTTAGATAAATTTCTCATTACTTGCCTCCTTAATTGCCTTGGTTAATTTTAAAGTCTAGCTGAACTTGTAAGCCAACTTGCTTTTGTGGCTTACCGTCAATAATTTTAGGACGGTATTTCCACTTGCTCAAGGCGCGTTTAGCTTCTCTATCGAAAATACGTTTAGGGTCTGCGTCGATTACTTCAACATCAGTAACCCCACCCAATTCATCGATTGAGAATGAAAGTTGTACCCAACCTTCTTTGCCATCACGTGCTGCTTGTGTTGGATATTTTGGTTCAATACGAACGATTGGTGTCGCATCACCGTCTCGTCCGAATGCCCCTGGACCACTTAGACCACCTGCCGAACTTCCCACATTAATGCTTGGCATGTTAAATGACATAGCACCTGGATTTGGGTTGTTGTTTTCCGGCTGTGGCGGCTGCGGTTTAGGCGGCTGCTTTGGCGGTGGAGGCGGCGGAGGCGGTACTCGCTTCCGTTCCTGCACCTTAGATTCAGGCGGATTCGTCATAATTTCGACTATGATCTGCTCTTTTTGTTCCGTATTACGGTCAGCCCCACCAGAGATGAGGAAGGCCATGAAGTAGAACAAGCCGAAAGTAACTGCCCCACCTGCAATCAGTGAAAACAGAAAACGAATCATTACTGATCTCCAGCTATTGAAATTCTCAGGTTGTCGCCCGTCGCTTTGATCTGGTCCATAACTTTAACCACTACGCCGTGTTTTGCATCTTTGTCAGCTTGCAAAATTACAACTTCAGTAGGTTGTTCTGCTAATAAACTTTCAATTTTTGCTGAAACACGTTCAACATCAACTTGCTGTTTATCAATCCAGATTTCGCCGTTGTCACGAATTGCAATAAAAATGTTAGCATTTTTTTGCTTCGTAGCTTGGGCCGCTTTTGGTTTATTGACCTCGATACCAGCCTCTTTAACGAACGATGTAGTTACGATAAAGAAAATAAGCATGATAAATACGATGTCAAGCATCGGTGTCATATCTACCGTTGCATCTTCTTCTTCACGAAAACGTTGTTTACGTGCCATATTTAATTCTCTCTCTAGTGATGAGGCATACTATCAACAAGCTTGGCTTTCACCATTCTCGCTCTTGCCTCAAGGCGTGAGCTAAAGAATACTCCAGATAATGCCGCAACCATTCCAGCCATTGTTGGGATTGTTGCCATTGAAATACCTGATGCCATTAAACGTGCATTACCTGTACCTTGGCTTGCCATGGTTTCAAAAACCGCGATCATGCCTGTTACTGTACCAAGTAAGCCAATTAAAGGACAAACAGCTACTAATGTTTTAATCAACAACATACGCTGATCTAATTTTTCAGACGCTTCAGAAATCCATGCTTCACGGATTCTGTGTGCGTACCAAGACGTAGTGTCTTGGCGGGCATCCCACTTTGCTACAATTTCCGACGATAAACGAGGAAATTCTGCAAGTAAGAACCAATAGCGCTCAATCATTAAAACCCACATAAGAAAGAGTGCTATCGCGACCACGTATAAAACCTGGCCGCCTGTGCCAACAAAATCCCTGATAGATTCCCAGATCTCCATCAGGACTAGCATTAGGCTTTCTCCTTCTCCGCGTGAGTAGCAATAATACCTGCGCTTTGCTCATCAAGGATGTGTAATACCGACTTACTACGACCCGCAACAACAGCGTGAAGAAGAATAAGTGGTAGTGCAGCAATTAGACCTAGCGCAGTAGTTACAAGTGCTAGAGAGATGTTACCTGCCATGATCTTCGGATCACCTGTACCGAACAATGTGATTGTTTGGAACGTTAAGATCATACCGATTACCGTACCTAGTAGACCAAGTAACGGGGCGATTGCAGCAAGGATTTTAATGATATTGATACCAGCTTCAATGCGTGGCGTTTCACGAAGAATCGCTTCATCAAGTTTAAGCTCAAGGTTTTCAACATCTTGCGATTTATTGTCATGATACACTTTCAGAATACGACCCAGTGGGTTATTTGTATTCGGTGTAGACACGTTTTTAAGCTGGCTATTAATCTTACTACGAGTAAGTGTAAGGTCAATAAAGCGTACTAGTGTGATTAAGATACCTAAACCTAATAACGCAGTAATGATGTAACCAACTACGCCACCTTGGTGGAAGTATTCATCAAGTGTCGCTTTTTGTGTATTGATACGTAAGATAGCACCACGAGTCGGATCCACGTATACACCAGCATAGTTATCAGAAGACGTATTTTCTAAGTCTTTAATACCAGCAAGGATGTAACCATCAGGCTGTTTACCTAAAGGCTGAATTGATTTAGTTTCAGGCGAATAGATTAAGTAGCCATCGTCTGTTACTAAGTTGAAGTTACCGATACGTGTTACTTTCTTAACTGTCGCGTTACCGTCAAGACCTGCAACTTCAGTTTCGAATGTTGAAACTTTAGCTGACTCAGTCATTTCAGTTTGTAGTGAAATCCAAAGCTCTTCAAGTTCACGAACTGTTGGTAGTTCTTTAGCAGCAGCTAATGAACGTAAGATTTCAGCACGGCCAGGTTTTTCAGCAGAAACAAGTGATGCTTCGATTGAACCAATAGCATCTTGCGCAGCACGACGTACAACACCAAACATTTCACCCAACGTACCTTGTGCGCTTTGAAGAGCAGCCTCTTTCTCAGCTAAAGTATTTTCGTTTTGTGCATATTCTTTAGTTAAACGATCGCCACGAGCTTTTTCAGCAGCTAATTGGCTTTTTGCTTTATTAAGTAACGCTTGCTTATCAGCACGATCTGATAAGAATTCTTGCTCACGTTGCTTATTGATTTTGCCTTCAGATATACGCTCTTGCTTGACTTGCTCAAGAATTTTATCTAAAGCAGTGGTATTTGCATGTGCATTAAGCGCGGTACCTGCAGAAACAGATAGTACTGCTGCAACAGCAAAACCTTTAAATAGTTTCTTCATTATTGATTACTCCGCGCCAAAGATTGGTAGTTTAACAAGTTCTAATGTCGCTTGCTTACGCGCCATACGAATAACTTCTTTAACAGGTTTTAGGTATTCATCACCTAATTCTTTCCACTGTTTAGTATTGTTATCCCATACCCATGCGTGCTTTAAGTCAAACGATTGAGCAACGTAAGTGATACGACCAAGTTGGCCGAAATCAACGTTAATGCTCTTGCCATCAACTTCTAAAGTACCTTGTGAAGCAGCTACTAAAGAGCTATATGCAGCTTCGATAGTGTACGCTTCTAACACTTGACGGAACTTCTCTGAAGTAGTAACAGAAGAAGAAACCATTGTTTCACGTAATCTTTCAACACGCGCCAAACGATTGTCACTGTTAAACGGAACGTCCGCTTTGATGAATTGCTCGAGCGTATCGATCATGCGATACATCAAAGGCACAACGTTTTGTTTTGTGTTGTCGATCG
Source organism: Pseudoalteromonas sp. SR41-4 (assembly GCF_014163985.1). NCBI lineage: Bacteria > Pseudomonadati > Pseudomonadota > Gammaproteobacteria > Alteromonadales > Pseudoalteromonadaceae > Pseudoalteromonas > Pseudoalteromonas sp. SR41-4. Next base: position 57,348 of record NZ_JACJEI010000024.1, read on the forward strand.
TAGCGATTTGACGGTCAAACGATTCAATTGACGCGTTTTGGTCAGCGACCAAACGGGCAACGTGATCGTTGTATACTTTTAATAGCTCAGATTCATCAACAACGCTACGGTACTCAGCTAATAGCTCTTGAGTTTGACCATATACATTGTCAATTTTAGTTTGAGACTTAACCGCAGCCGTTTGAATTTGTAGACCTGCTTTTTGCACGTCATTCAAAGGATCTGCAATCACATTGCTGCTTGCGAATGCAAAAGCGCCAACCAACGCAGTTGCTACAAGACTCTTTCTGATTTTAACAGACATAGTTCCCAACCAATTAAGTAATGTTACTTTTATAATTTAATTACCTCCCGAAGGAGACAACCCTGATATCTTTTAATAGATATCAACCCTCCAATAATGCTAAATGCAATGCACGCTGTCAACTTGATGTTTGGAATTAACCATAAATAAATTAATTCAATCATTGCAAACTAAAACACAAAAAACAAAGGATTAACATAAATGTAACAGAGGTGGATTTTCATATAGGATGAAAGCCGCTTACTAACAACAGTTTTACCTCCCTTAATGAAAGAGAAAACATTAATGTAACATTTTATGTGTAATCAAGCAGGGTTAAAAAAAGTTCATAATAATTTCGAATAAGCGTAATCATTCAGTAAAAAAGCCTTTTTATGCAGCAATAACCTAGGTGTTTCGTACAAAAAACAAGCACCCGACCTTTAAAAGAAAACGTAGCCGCAATTTTACAAACAGAAGTTATATTTGTTTTTTATCTACAAGACTTAAAGGCGCACTGTAAATGTTACCAATATATTCGAAATAATAACGCTATATACCCAATTTCTTTTATACCGATTACTAACCGTGCCAAACTTGTCTATGAACAATCAGAGGTAAAATAGCATTATCTAATTAAATACTAATTTATACCAATCGTGTTAAGTTACTGACCATTTATAGCGACATATAAATACAGTGATAACAAGGCGTAACTTTTGACATGTAGTTGTTCTACTTGAAAAAATTATAACGCAGTTAGCGCTTTATTTAGCTCGCTAGAATGGTTAAATATTTAAGTCGATTGGTATTAATTAAAAACATCATCGTTATTGGTGTTGAGTAGCTGACTAACTGTATACAGTTGGTATAAAAAGTTTATTGAGGGACGCAAAGATGTACACCGCTTGTATTGAGCAGCATTTGGTCTAGTGAAATAGCATTCAGAATTTAGTGTATATTTATTGAATTTAAAAAGTAGCGGTAGAAAGTTTATTTTAAAAAAGAATTTGATGAGGGGGAAATTATGGTGAAACAGAGTCCTGTTTCACCAAGTTGAACCTAGGTTCACATAATAAAAATTATGCTAATTCTACGTTCTCAGCTTCAGGGCCTTTTTGGCCTTGCTTGATGCCGAAAGACACTTGTTGGCCTTCGCTTAGAGTGCGAAAACCTGAGCCTGTAATAGCGCTGAAATGTACGAATACGTCAGGACCATTTTCTTGTTCAATAAAACCGAAACCTTTAGCTTCGTTGAAGAACTTAACTTTACCAGTAACCGTGTTTGACATACCAAATTTTCCTGTAAGTCAATAATTAAAATTCAGCCAGATTGGCTATATCCTCCCTGAGTGAATGCCCAATAAATCGCTGGGATAAAGTACAGGAAGAAGTAATAACCATTAACCGGAAACCTTACACGCCGCACATTAACCAAAAAATTCAATACGCAAAAACTCAAAGCAAGTTAAGGTTAACACAATATAATTGTTTTAGCTCTATTAATTCAGAATTATTTTAATGCTTTTAACATCAACTCAATAAAACTGTTCAAGTGATTAATTTTAATACAAAAAGCACACCTTTCTCAGCTGTGCTTTACTTACTCTATGGTTATTTGATCAGCCAATCAATTGTACTTTCGGCTTTAATTGGCACCACGTGATCATTTCCTAATGGGTAACTTGCTGGCACTGTCCATGGTTGCTTTATAAGGGTAACAGTATCTGCATTACGTGCTAAACCATAAAAGTCTGGACCAAAATGACTTGCAAAGCCTTCAAGCTTATCAAGCGCTCCGGCCTCCTCAAATGCTTCAGCGTATAACTCAAGTGCAGCATGAGCGGTGTATGCACCGGCACATCCACATGCGGCTTCTTTTTTATCTTTATAATGCGGCGCCGAATCTGTACCTAAGAAAAACTTAGCACTGCCACTGGTCGCAGCACTAATAAGTGCTTGTTGGTGTGTATTACGCTTTAATATTGGTAAACAGTAGTAATGTGGGCGGATCCCTCCCGCTAACATATGATTACGGTTATACAATAAATGATGTGCAGTAATGGTTGCAGCCACATTATCAGAGGCATTATTTACAAAATCAACGGCATCTTTAGTGGTGATGTGTTCAAGCACAATTTTTAAATCTGGGAAGTCTTGTACAACATCCACTAAAATAGTTTCTAAGAATACTTTTTCACGATCAAATATATCAATCGATGAATCTGTCACTTCACCATGGATCAGCAATAACATACCGACTTCTTGCATGGCTTTTAATGCTGGGTAAATCTTTTTAATTGATGTTACACCAGAATCAGAATTTGTTGTCGCACCTGCTGGATACACTTTAGCAGCAACAATTTTACCAGTTGCATGTGCTTTTTTAATCTCATCCGCGCTCGTATTATCTGTTAGATAAAGCACCATTAATGGCTCAAAATTTCCTTGTGGCCCGGCCGCCATAATACGGTCGCGATACGCTAAAGCAGTTTCAGTACAGGTTGCCGGAGGAACTAAGTTTGGCATAATAATAGCGCGTCCCATATAGCGGCTAATATCACGCACTGTATCTTTTAGTTGATCCCCATCACGTAAATGAACATGCCAGTCATCTGGACGAGTGATAGTTAACGTTGACTGAGTGTCGAAGGCTTGCTTTGTCATTACTTGTTTCCTCGGCTGAATTTAGTTGATCATATGCATATGCCCTATCTGAGTAAAGATTTTATTGCGGTTTTTCCTGATGCTTTTTATCAACAGATAGAATGAAAACACTGGTTCATCAATCGTTTGGCGTGCGTTTACCTTTACAAACATACCTCGTTAATTTTATTTATTCTTTGTCTAAACGTTAACATTCCGTTAATCTATAAGTATATCAATGACACAAAACGGTATATTCACGCGTGGCATATGCAGAATAAAGTAGACTTATCTTCAGCGCTTGATGCAAAAACCGAGCAACTGAGTATTATTAATCAGTTTTCTTCAAGCTTATTACAGTTAGATAAACTCGATGAATTATTCGACTACGTGACCACTGAAGTAGTTAAGCGGTTAGGCTTTGTCGATTGTGTTATTTATATTGCCGATGAAAGTGCTACAACCTTACATGAAGTCGCATCAATGGGAGTGTCACCTGCAGATAGTAACTATGCCGTAGAACGAAAAACTATCGCATTTAATCAAGGCATTACTGGTTATGTTGCTTCTACAAGTCGCGCTGTTATCATTGGTGATGTCAGTGCTGATAGCCGTTATATCGCAGATGTACGCCCTGCAATGTCTGAACTATGCGTACCATTAGTTTATAAGCAGCAGGTTTTAGGAGTTATAGACTGCGAGCACCCGGTGCGTAACTATTTTAGTGATGCCCATCTTGAAATTTTAACCACCGTTGCGCATTTACTCAGTGCCAAAATAAATCAGGTCAATACTGTTGAGAACTTGCAACAAACGGTGAGTAAATTAAATGCTGCACAAAAGCTAGAAGGAACGCTCTTACAAATAGCAAATTTAACCTATCAAGCCAATGACTTAGATACTTTTTTAGAAGCATTGCATGGCATTATGACCAACTTGCTACGCGCTGATAACTTTTTGGTAGGGCTATACAACAAAAATATCGATATCCTCGATATTGTTTACATTGTCGAGGAAGGAGTACGTTCAAATGCTCATAAAAAAATATCAAAAGAGCAACTAAAACATACCGCATCCTATTACCTTTTAAATTCCGAACAGCCATTACTATTAAATAAAAAAGAATATCAACAACATATAAATGATGGCCATTTTAAAATGGTAGGCCGCGAGTCAGAATCTTGGCTTGGTGTTCCATTTAAAGTAAGCGAACATATAAGTGGTGTGATCGTAGTACAAAGTTACGATAAAACTCACCATTATAATGATCATGACCGCGCTCTACTGACGTATGTCAGCCGCCAAATTAGTATGGCTATCGACAGACAACTATCTCGCCAAGCACTTGAACATCGCGCTTTGCATGATGAATTAACTGGGCTTGCTAATCGCTCTTTACTGATTGACCGCATTAAGCACGGCATCTTACGGCTAACTCGAACACCCAAAGGGCGATATCATGCGTTGCTGTATCTAGATTTCGACCGCTTCAAAAGCATCAATGATTCTTTAGGGCATGAAGTGGGCGATCACTTTTTAATCGCCATTTGTAAGTTAATTAAAGGCACAATTCGAAATACCGATACATTCGCACGACTCGGTGGTGACGAGTTTGCTATTTTTATGGAAAACATCACTCATAAAAACCAAGTTAATGATGCATTAAAGCGGATTAAAAAAGTACTCGCTAAACCACTTAATATTGATGGCCATTTACTGCAAGCTTCTACTAGTATTGGCGTTGCATTTTGCGAAAACGAAAATGATAAAGCCTATCAGTTATTACAGCATGCAGATGCTGCAATGTACGAAGCTAAATCAACAGGCCGTGGCCAAGTCAGATTTTTTAATAACACCATGCGTAAAAAGCTTAAAAGTCACGCAGATATAGAAAATGATCTACAACATGGCATTGAGCATCATGAATTTGAGTTATATTATCAGCCGATCTTTGCTATACAGCAATGTAACGTTGTAGGTTTTGAAGCGCTCGTTCGTTGGCACCACCCACGCAAAGGCTTTGTTTCACCTAATGATTTTATTTCAATAGCAGAAAACACTGGGCAAATAATTAATCTCGACCTGCATTTATTAGATCTGGCAGGAAAACAAATAGCTGCGTGGCAACAACAAGGTAAACGTTTCTTGCGTGTGACGGTGAATGTTTCCTCACGACACTTTGCAAGTGTAGACTTTATCTCGCAAATTCATGCTATTTATAATAAATATGAGCTAGCATTAGGCTCCTTATGTTTAGAGATCACCGAATCAGGTTTGATCGAAAACTTAGAATTAGCAACCAAGATAATTGAAGGGTTAGCGCCATTAAAAGTAAAGTTATGTTTAGATGATTTTGGCACCGGATACTCTTCTTTGGGTTACTTACACCAACTGCCAATTCATGTGCTAAAAATTGATAAGAGCTTTATTGACCGTCTTAAAGACACCGCCACGCCATTAGTTGATGCCATTTTGTCATTGGCATCATCACTTAAGTTAGATGTTGTAGCCGAAGGAATTGAAACGCAAGAGCAACTAGCCATATTGCAAAAAACTCAATGTGATTTTGGCCAAGGCTTCTTAAAAGCCAAACCCCTGCCCGCCGCTCAAGCAATTTTATTGATTGATAAACCACTTTAAAACAACCATAAAAAAGCCCTGATTAATCAGGGCTTCTTGCAAATAAAAAACAGGCAGAATCAGCCAACCAACCAATGTGCCATCAGAGCAATAACGGGTAACGTGATCAAGGTTCTGAGAATAAATATTACAAACAATTCAAATATATTTACTGGGATTTTACTACCCAATAAAAGCGCGCCCACTTCTGACATGTAAATTAACTGGGTTACACTCATTGCCGCAATAATAAAGCGAGTAACATCACTTTCAATCGTGCCAGCAGCTAAGATTGATGGAATAAACATATCCGCAAAGCCAACCATGATCGTTTGCGCGGCAGCTTCTGCTTCTGGTATTTGTAATAACTCTAAAAATGGGATGAACGGTTTACCTAAATAAGCAAATATCGGCGTATATTCAGCAATAATTAATGCGAATGTGCCCACAGCCATCACTACAGGTAATACTGCAAACACCATATCTAATGCGTTGTGAATGCCTTCTTTCATGGTACCTGCAAAGCCCGGTGAGTTTTTAGCTTTGTGCAGCGCGACATGTAGGGCATGTTTAAACACATTTTTGCCATGCGGCACGCGCTCTTTATGCTGATCAGGCTGACTACCATCAATATATATATCTTTCTTAAAGCTCAATGGCGGTATGCGTGGCACGATCAGCGCAGCAACAACTCCCGCTAAACAAACCGTTAAATAAAATGGGGCAAATAATTTTTCTAGTCCGACTTGGCCTAATACCACCAAACAAAACGTAATTGATACCGCAGAGAATGTAGTACCGATAATCGCCGCTTCACGCTGAGTGTAATGCTTTTCTTCATATTGGCGCGCGGTCATTAAAATACCCACACTGCCATCGCCTAACCAAGAGGTTGCACAATCAACAGCACTTCGTCCTGGCACGCCAAATAACGGGCGCATTACTCTAGTTAATAACGTGCCTACTAGCTCCAGCAAACCAAAATTTAACAATAAAGGCAGTAATAAGCCCGCTAAAATAAACACCGAAAATAGCACTGGTAATAAATCTTTTAGCACTAAGCCACCGGTACTTCCTGATGTAATACCATCGAAAAGCGGAATTAAAAACTCTGGTAATGTCGATTTAAAATCCGGATTATTAATGCTTAAAACCGTTAAGATAATAAACGCCATACCAAATAAACGGATCACTAGCCAAAGCCAATGCACATCAAAAAGATGCTTTAAAATAGTAGATTTCATTAATACCTCAGGCTTAAAAACCTTGAATATCAATGATAAAACACCTGTAGTACAAATAATTAATGTAATCAACGTATCGGCATACGATGTAATATGAGCTTGCACCGCTTTTGCCATAACAGCGATAGGAATAGTCATTGCCCCGTCCATTGGCACTGGAGTCATGAATAAGAGAACCCCAATTAGAGACGGAACTAAAAAATTAAACCATATCTTAAAGTCAAACTGCGGGTGAGAGGAAGTTAGATTAGACATTGTTTTCAACCTGTAAAAACCACAAAAAGAGCAAAAGCTCTTTTTGTGGTGTTATTATTATTTATTATTAAATTTTAATACCGCGTTGACGCAAAGCACTTTCTAACGCTTGTTGTAAGTCATTCATCGTACCAGGCTCTAACGTTGTGCCTTCATCGTCCATCCACGTTAAGCTAGTACCACCTTCTTTGGTGCGACTGACTAAAATTTGATATTGGCCATTTTCAATCGGTAATTCAGCAAGCTCTTCACCCCAAATTGAATCCCAAACACTTGATTCAGGTTTGTTGTAATCAGCTGTGATCAAACCACGATCTTGGTCAATTTCAACAATCGTAAACGACAAGCGCTCAAGGAACCCTGAGAAACGATCAAATATTAATGAGTAATCCTGTTCCGTTACCAGCGCCGCATTACCTTTATTGTCAAAGCCCATTTCCAACGAAATAATGCCTTGTTGTTTGCGAATTTCAACTTCAAGTTGACGATAACGATAATCAAATTCAGCCACAACTTGATTTAGTGCACGCACTTCTAGTTGCTGTTGCAAAATTGGCGTCAATGGCACATCTTTACTATTGTATTCCGCTAGCTTAGCGCTTAACGAAGCAGTACGCTGATGTGACTTTTCTTCAATAGTAAAAATAAAACGTTGCTCAGATACAGCGGTATCGCTATTCCACAACCAACCTTCCTCGGGTTTGATAATCGCATACCAGTCAGTTTCAATCGAACCTAATGACTTATCTTGTTTGATTGCCTTTGTTTGATGCTCAGTTAACACAGCGTGTACTGAATCCCAAATAAACTCATCTAAATTTGCAATACCATCGTTTTTATCAAAATAAACGCGTGCTTGTTTATCACCTTCTTCAACCCAACTGCCTTTTGCCACAGTTAATACTTGTGCTGGGGGACGATAGTTTGTTGAATCCGGATCATTATTATATTCTGCCACATCCATTTTATAAATGGGGTCTAAAGCTGGCTGAGCCAATTGTCCTGGCACTTGTACCGGCTCACTGGCACGGTAATTACGTTTTTGATGCGCTTCGTCAGTGAACACACCACATCCTGACAAGCTAACCAATACGCTTACAGCAAGCGCTTTTGGGATCCAATACTGCACAGATAATTCTCCTTAGCATACCCTTAATTGTTTTAACAAATATATGAGTGGGTTATGCCGATTTGGTTCAGTGTAAAGCCAATATTAACTTTACGTATCTTGTTTTTATGCAAACCCCGTTACTTTAGGGCACGGCTAAACGTAAATGTAAGCCAGTCTATATGCAAAATTTTAACTATGGTACTTTCCCATGCCACTAAAAACAAGAAACACCGTGCTTTAATAACAGCTTAATTATCTCGGCCTGTAGTTTAGCGATTGTTTTGTGTTAAACTTCGCCGCCGTGTGGTGGTAATTGCCGGCTCAGCTTACTCTGATTGTTATTAATAATATAACCTAGGTACTTGAATTCATGACTGCTTTTTCAAATCATCAGATCGTTTTAACTGCTATTGGCGATGATCGCCCTGGTATTGTCAGTGAATTAACCCAATTAGTCAGTGACTGTCACTGTAATATTATTGATAGTCGCATTGCCATCTTAGGCAATGAATTTACATTTATTATGCTGTTATCAGGTGATATGTCGGCAATCAGCCGCATTGAACACACCCTGCCCCTCAAAGGCATGGAGCTGGGCTTACTCACTATGATGAAGCGGACAGCCAGTCATACTCAAAGTGAATTTTGTGCCGGCTACACCCTCGAATATACAGGTATCGACACACCAGGCACGTTAAGTAAAGTTACCCGCTTTTTTGCCGACAACCACATTAGTATTTGTTCTTTAAAGTCAGATACCTATGACGAAGAAAAAGATACAAAAATGCGCTGTGAACTGGAGTTTAACATTCCTGTTGAGGTTGACATTGATACGTTTAAAGTCCAATTTGAAGATCTGTCGCGTACTCTAAACGTAGATTACATATTTCGACGCATTCGCTAAGGAGCAAAGCATGAACACAATTAATCCATTACAAGCCGGTGACAAAGCACCCGCTTTTAGCCTACAAAATCAAGATGACGAAACAATCGTCCTTGCAGAGCTATTAAAAGAGCAGCAAGTATTAGTGTACTTTTATCCAAAAGCATCAACACCTGGTTGCACCGTGCAAGCTGAAAACTTACGTGATGAAAAAGCCGTGTTAGCACAGCTAAATACCCGCGTGGTTGGTATCAGCCCTGATCCGGTAAAAAAATTAAAGAACTTTGAAACCAAAAAAGAATTAAACTTTGACCTACTTTCAGACGAAGATCACGCGATTGCAGAAGCATTCGGCGTATGGGGCTACAAAAAGTTTATGGGTAAAGAGTACGACGGCATTCATTTATACCCCCATTAATATTTTGCACACTACATATTAAAAAGTTAATCCATCCTTTCTAAAACTCAATTTTACTACTACGATTAAAAACTGCACAGTCTTAATGGATAAAGTACGTTTTTATGGATCAATTCAGTTCTTATATTGCCGCTAATGAATCCGTTGATCTATCAAAGTCCTTGTTAAATGAAGATGAAGGAATCTGCTTATCTGTAAATAAGCTTCATACTGGTGTAGTTGCATTAGATGAAAAAATGAGAGTACTCCCATTAATTTCTGAATTTCTATCCTATAGTTTGCGAAACAACAAAATAAGCCGCCACACGGCAAAAACGTACGCTAAGAATCTGAATTATTTTTTGGCTTATCTTAAAAAAAGGAAAGAATTTCAAAGTACTTATCTTGATGAAGCCTTCCTTTCAGTTTCAAAATTTGTTATCGAAGAATATTTAGCTGAGTTAAGAACCACATATAATTTGTCTACTGCAACAGCTAGAAACAGAGATGCAACCCTTCAAGCATTCATCCACAAATTCCTCTATCAAGAACAAGAACTTAGAGGCGCATATATTGAACAAAGCCCGTATTCAAATGGGTTAATAAGTGGCCCCGTAAAACAAAAGCTTGTCATTTCATGTTCTCTAGATGAGTTAACAAAATTGATGTTACAAAGTGACTCAGAGCGTGAGAGGCTAATTCTTCAGTTCATTTTTGATTCTGGAGTTAGAAGATCAGAGTTACAAAACATAACTAAACAAGATATAGAAGATGCTATAGAGTTTAATAGTCAAAAACTGATATATCAAAGCACAGACATACCAGTAATTTCACCCTACGCCCCCCTTTCAATACAAGGTGTGAAAGGCCGACATAACAATACGAAGCAAAGAATGACCTTGGTAAGTCGAGCTGTTTTAACCCGTATAAGAAAGTATCATGCTTCCCCTCTATACAAAAAGTATTCAAGAAAGTATTCATCATTATCTGAAACCCCAGCATTCTTTAATGCTGAAGGGCGACCAATTACACCCAAGTGCCTGTCTAAATTATTAGATAGACTATCAGAGCGTGCATTAAAAAAAGGTATGCTATCTAAAGCCATGTCACCACATAAATTAAGGCATGGTTACGCATATGATTTACTTCAATCACCTGACATTGGGCAAACCTACGTGGACAGGCTTGCTGTAGTACAAAAATCACTTGGCCATGCATTCTTAAGTAGTACTGAGGTTTACACAAAAATACCTACAGAACTATATAAAACAATAACCAATAGCGACGGTGAATTATTAACCAAAGCGGATAGGATGGATCGGCTTGTTAAAAGCACGATACTTAAAATATCACTTAAGGACAAAAAATGAAGCGTTCAGCTAATTTATGGGTTTATGAATGGGATGAGTTACTCACCATGCCACTAAACTGCTTTGATGACTTAGCTCAACCAACAAAAACATCTCCGCATCGACAACTAATGCACTTATTCACATCAGTATTTAAAGTTAAAATAAGTGATTCTTATCGTAACGATGTAAAGTCCACTTTTAGACATGTTTCAAGACAGATTAGCGAAAAGCTGAGTAAGCAGCCTGTATACCTTTGCGAAGTTTTAAATGAGTTCTCATTAGATGAGTTTCATGCTTATTTAAAACGCTGCATGTTAGATGAAAAAATACATAACCGTTATGCAAACGTTTTACAAAGTACTTACAAGAACGTTTTAAACAAAGCTATTGATATTAACGTTCCTAATTTCGAAAGATTTTACTTACCCAGCTCATTTTGCTATTTCACAAGAGTCACAGAACGCTACAAACCCTACAATAAAGATGATAAGGAAAAAATTACAAAAGCAATAGAAAGTGAAATTAACCAAGTTTCAAAACTTCTTAAACCTTATCAAAAATCAGGTGGTGGCAGAGAAGTTATTGATGAAAACGGTGAGCTTATTATAGAAGATTACGACACTCTTACATTAGAAGATGCTCGTTGGCTTTTTGAAAATAAAATGGCTTGCACACCCATAAGTACCTCCAATAATTTTCGTCATACGCTCGTTGAAAGTACTTTCCACGAAATAATCAGTAGTAATGGTGCGTGCTATCAAGATGTTTACGAGGCTTGGGGAGTTTTATACAAAGTTACAATGAACCATTTACTTCCATTTTTACTTAAGCTCATGCAAATAACAGGTATGAATGTAGAGTCAATTTATGCTCTTGAACTGGATGATCTGGTAGACAAGCACCCTGCAACTGGCAAACCATGCCTTAGATATTGGAAGGAACGTTCTAATGGTCAAAAGTCATACCACTTAGATATTTTTAAAGCGAACCTTCAGTGGCTAACCCATAGCCAAGGAACCCATGTAAAAGATATTTTTAATACTGTTACGAGGCTAACATCTGTACTCCGAGAAAAGTCCTCAACTGAACAAAAAAATAAACTGTGGCTATTTGAAACTCATAATGGGCTAATAAGAAACCTACCAAGTAGCTGCTACTTAAATAAAGCCTTAAACACATTTAGAAAAAAAAACCAAATTTTAGAACAAGCAGATGGTGAAAAGATATTAGAGACAACTAGATTTAGACCTACATTTGTTAGCGACCTACTAGAAGAAGGAGTTTCAATTAGAGAAATACAGTTACTAATGGGGCATAGAAACCTATATACAACAATGCGATACCTTGATATTCATGATTTTGGGCAGATCGCAAGAATAAAAATAAGAGATAAATTAATAGAGCTTCACAGCAATATAAGCTCTTCGGTGGGTAGTAAACCTAATAAAGAAGTAAATAACCAAGAGCGACTGCCCATATCAACCCCTTTTGCAACGTGTAAAAATATTTTCGACCCACCTGAATCTGTGAAAGCCCTCAAAAATTACATCCCAGGCAAGCCGTGTAGTACTTACAACATGTGCCTTAGTTGCCCAAACGTAATAATAACCAAAACAGATCTACCAAAGCTCTTCGCAATGAGACGTGATTACCTCATTAAAATTCAAAATAGCAGGGTTTTAGATACTCCATTTGGCCATGTAATAAAAAGTAACCTAACACTTTTAAATTCAATCCTAGATCCAACAATGTCAGAGTTCGGATTAGAAGAGCTCGACGACGCTGAAAGATTATCTCTTTATGTAGAAACAACTGAGCTTATTTAGGTGGATAAAATGGAAAGATTACCAAAACATTACAGTGTACTAAGTACTATTGCTGAATTTAAAAAGTATAAATTATACTTTTCAAATATTGACAAAAAAATAGTGGCAACTAATGAAAGTAAAATATATCTAACCAAACTATTAAGCCTTCCTGCCTCCATGGCATCTCAATTCTCAGACGCAGAATGGGATTTCAACTCAGAAAACCCTAATGTCTCAGCAAGTATAAGTGGTGCTAAATTAAAGATTAATTTCAGCAAATATAAAAACATTTCCACAGGAATTATTATTGAAATAAAGTGCTTGCTTCTGAGCATCCTGCTATCCCCTGAAGTATTCATTAATAATCGTAGAAAAGCCAAAAAGAAAGGAACTACCAGACTTGCTACAAGCACTATCTTAGCGCACATTAAATCTGGGCTTAGATTTTTAGACACACTTTTTAAAGTTTTAAAGGTTAAGCTCGGAAAAGAACATATTGAAAAAATATATTCATCTCTGACCCAAATTCAAGCCATCGATTACAAAGAAACCGCAAAAGTTCATAGCAATTCTTATAATGATGACTTGAAACAATTTTTTTCTTATATGCAAAACCCTCACACATCAGAACATATCTTTGGTGAAAATATTTCAGCCTTTGATTCAGACCAGTTTAGTTGGAAAAAACGTTATAAAAAGAAAGCCTCAAATGTAGTAATGCCGAACTGGGCTTTTGATAAACTTATTAGAACCGCTTCTTTGCTGGTACACGATTTCCTAAAAACAATAGGTGAGGAAGTGTCGGACTCTTTTGTGAGCAGATATAAATTACAAAATGAAACTCTGTACTGTAGTAATGCTGGAGTAACTAAAGAAACATTTCAGCTTTACAGAGCTTTCCGCCTTATAAATGCTGGTTACCCAGAAACATTTGTAAAATCAAAATATGGTATTCCTGATGAGCTTCGTAACTCTAAAAATAAATACAACCTAAAAGATATGACAGCATTCATAAATAAAGGAAAGTATAAAAAATTTACACTTACAAGTATTTATGAGCAACTAGCACTTGTGAGTTTTGCAGCTAAGTACTTAATTGGTCAATATACTGGCATGCGACCTTCAGAGTTAGCCGTAATAGATTTAAATAATTGCCTCGTTGAGGAAGGTGGCATAAAGCTACTTCGCTCTCATGTTTTCAAAGGAAAAAATACTTTTTCAAAAGGCCTTTTTGATGATAAATGGGTTGTTATTCCAATTGTTGAGGATGCTTTAAAGGCAATGCAAGCTTTAAGCTCAATAACGCAACGAAGCTTAGTGTTTAGTGCTATCCACACAAAGAAATATGACGAGACAGAAAAACCACAAATACCTCACTCGATAAGTTACCAGATAAAGAGATTAATAAGTTTCGTTTCACCAGATGATGATCTTGGGTTTAACAATTACATGATGCGTCACACACTTGCATATCAACTGTATAGGTTAGAAGCAGGCCTGCCACTAATCTCATTCCAGCTTAAACACTTAGTAAATACTGTAGATAAGTTTCTATCAAGGGGTTCAACAAGTGATGTGACTATGGGCTATGGTGGAATTGCTGATAGCCTTGTTGAAAGTCAAACGGCGCAAAAGCTTAGAAAACAATCAGAGATTGAAGTAATCAAAGCAACAGCAGACCCAGACGGTAATTACCTTGGTGGTAAAGCAGATGAGCATAAAGAGCGTCTTAAAACAGCATTTAAGGGTTACATGGCAAGCGGGTATTCAAAAGAAGAAATTTTTGAAGCTATGGCGGAGCAAGGGCTCGGTGTAATAAATGTTGGATTAGGTTATTGTTATGGTTCAGATAGTAAAAATGAAAACCTCCCCTGTATAGGCTCACTAAGATGTAACCCCATCAGGTGTTCAAACGCCATAGTTAGTGAAGCAAACGCACCATACTGGAGAGAGGTTTATTCGACCAATTTAGCTAACCTTAATAACCCTAGTTTTGCAGACAATAAAGAGCAAATCAAAGAAGTCATCAATGAAGCTAAAGGTGTTTTAACACTACTTGGTCATGGAGTGCCCAATGAATAGTCCCTTTGACATCAAAAATCAACGTGACTTTGATGAAAATACTGAAAAGCTAGTTGCCGCAATAGATAAAATAAATAATACGCCTTCCCTGCCAGCAACTATAGCTGAGCTTTCTAGATTAACAGGCCTTCACCGTAATGCTATAAGTAATAGAGGCTGGCCAAATCAAAAATTAAAGCTTATAAAAGAAAAAAGAAAAACCCAAGAACAGGCTGAAACCAAATCAACTATAAATAAAAACCCTATAAAAGTTTTGGAAGAAAAATTAGACAATGCAAAAAATGAGCTTGTGTATTGGTTTAATAAAAATCTTGATAACGAAAAGCAAATTAAGCAGCTAGAAATAAACTTAGAGCGAATGTCATTAGCGCGTAATGACTATGAAACGATGTTAAAACAAGAACGTGATAAAACAACTGAGCTAACAAAACAGTTAAATATCATGCGTGACTTGTTATCATAGAACTAATTAATACTCCTGCTAGCAAAAATCGACGATTAGATACTACATAGTACTGATGTCTTAAGAAGTTTAGCAAAATAAAGAAGGATAAGAATATGATAGAAGTTGGCCAAAAAGCCCCTGAGTTTACGTTACAAGATCAAAACGATGAATCTGTATCACTTGCCTCTTTTAAGGGCAAAAAGGTATTAGTGTATTTTTACCCAAGAGCATCGACTCCTGGCTGCACAGTTCAAGCATGTGCATTGAGAGACTCTAAATCAGAGCTTAATGACTTAAATGTTGTGGTTCTAGGAATTAGCCCTGACACACCAAAAAAGCTGACTAACTTCACTAACAAACAAGATCTTAATTTCACTTTGCTTGCCGATGAAGACCACACTGTTTGCGAAGCTTATGGTGTTTGGCAACTGAAGAAGTTCATGGGCCGTGAAAATATGGGCGTAGTTCGTACTTCATTTTTAGTAAATGAGAATGGTGATATAGAGCATGTTTTCAATAAATTCAAAACTAAAGATCACCATGAAGTCGTTCTAGGCTACTTAAACCAATAAATTTAAAAAATAATGTAGTGGGCTCAAATGGCTCACTGCATTTCCTTTACCTGATTAGGTTACAACTGAGTTTGACCCTTCAGGTAAAAGCCACCAAGGTTACTTCCTTTAAATGCAATACTAGAGTTATCTTTCTTTGGGTATATTTGAATAAGTCAGATTCAATTAACAGGACTCAATCAAATCTGACAGTCGCACATGTGCCATGAGCGGTCATTCAAAAAATAAATGGCAAAAGGCAAGACGCGACCCCATGTTCCGCATGTTCCGACCCCATGTTCCGTTTTTTCTTGTCCTCTTGCGAAACATTATAGAAAAAGAGCTTCAAGTGAATTATTCACAAAGAGGTTTAGAGGCGCTGCGCTTTAGAGTTATCAACGTAGGTTGGTTTGAGCGCAGCGAAACCCAACGAAAAAGCCCCAACCAATTAGCGTCAATATTTTGCATGAACGGCTGTCTTGCATGTGCCATGAGCGGACATTGTGAACTTACAACAAATGTGGGGGTTATTGACTTACTATAATTCAAATGAAGTTAGTTTCGTAAATTTTAGATATATTAAGTTGTTCCTCTGTAAAATCCATGCTCTTTAATACAGGCTTAATTGAATCTTGTGAGTCTAAGTGAACCTCAACATAACGGTCTCTTTGTTCATTTAAGCTATTTAGCTCATGCACTAATTTACAAGAAAGTTTAATTGTATTTTTTATTGACTGAATACAATATTCCTTTTCATTAAGAATAGCATTCACCGCACCTTGGGCTTGGGACATTATTGAAGTTATGCTTCTTGGTATCCTTTTAACAGCTAGACGCTGATCTCGGGAAAGTTTTAAAGATGACTTCTGATAGAGTTCAATTAAAATATCGGAATTAATATCTCTTGGGAGAGGAATAGGGATTGCCGACTCAGATTCCTGTCGGATTTTTAAAAGAAATTTAAAATACGATTCAATATGGCAAGTAAGTTCAGATTGTAAGTCACCTAACTCGATAAACATAGACTCCAGATCTTTTTTACGCTGAAACTCAGCCTTCTTACTTTCAACCATAGGAATGAGAAATAGTGATAACAGCGAGCCTAAAATAACGAGCCCTACTTTAATTACTGATTCCATATTTTTATCCTTATCTCCAACAAGTTAGTTGCGTGCGAACGCTCATATTTCTATTGATAGCGCACTCACATTCACAGTTTTAATAAATTGTCTGAGATATCACTATCATTAAATTTTATATCATATATGAGCAAAGCTACTGCGAACCACTTCCACGCTTCGCTCAATTCTTTGAATCACTACAGTAGGTAATAAATAGCCAATTTACAATAATACTTGCTTAAAACCAACGACCGGTTATCGCTCTTTACCGATGTTCGGCTCAGTGCCATAAGCGGACGTTAGATGATGGTGGGAGTAATACATAAACTCAATGGTAACGACATTATTCCTACTTTGATTAAAAAGCCCTGCTAAGGAGTTTTTTATTGTGTGAGATCAAGCTCATGCTTAACCATTAGCTATTTGTTTTATTTAAAAATATTATTGTGCTATGGTCAAATTTAGTGGGTAATCAATCAGACAATATATACAAGGAAAGCCAAGCTTAATTCGAAAGAAAAGCTAGGTATTCATAAAGGACTAAAATTGAAAATATCAAAAATTCAAATCAGAAATTTCAGGTTGTTAAAGGATTTTTCTTTAGATCTTGAAGATGAACTTTCGCTTATTCTCGGTAAGAATAACACAGGAAAAACTTCTATATTGACCGCGCTTGATAAGTTTCTTAATCAATCAAGCCGTAGGAGCATTACGCTTGATGACTTCAATGTTGGATTGAAAAAAGTGTTGCTTCAATACCTTTCTGGTGTCAAAGAACTTCCTATTGAGAACTGTTATCAACCCTTAGGAATAGAACTTAAAGTATATATTGAGTACACAGAGCAAGATGACTTGTCACAAGTTAGTTCACTGATAATGAGCCTAGACCCCGATGATAATAATATTGTTTTTAAGTTTGAATACAATATTGACCATGAGCAGCTTATCAAGCTTAAAGATGACTATACCGAACAATCTGAAAAATTTGATAATAATCCTGAATTATTTCTTAAAGAACACCTCGGTGACTATTTTGGCTCAGTAAAAAAGAAAAGCCTTTTATTCACCGATGAAGCTGTTTTTATTGACCTTGTAAAAGAGAATATTCCCCTCAATGACATCTTATCATTCAACTTTATTAGTGCCAAAAGAAGTGTGACTAATAAAGATAATGATAAAACCTTATCTCATCAAACGGCTAAGATATATAAGATCTCAGACGAGTCAAATGAACAAATAGATGCCTCCGAAAAGTTTAAAGAAACCCTTCGAAAGACTGATGATGAGTTAAGTGCAATTTATGCAGATATGTTTGATGGGCTAATTCAGAAGATTAACCAATTTGGCGGTGTAAATCCTACAGATACCAAACTAAAAGTATCATCAACACTACAACACCGTGATTTACTCGATGGTAATACAACAGTGATGTACTCGCACGATACTCATGACCTGCCAGAGCATTATAATGGTTTAGGGTATATGAACTTGATAAGCATGATCTTTGATATTGAAATGGTCATGGGCAAGTTTCGACGTTCACTAAAGGAAAAACCTGCTGCGATTAATTTGTTTTTTATTGAAGAACCAGAAGCGCACACTCACCCAGGGCAAGATCACGAACTTTACCTTGACTTAAAAGTATGATCTTATACTCCTTTTTAAGGAGCCCCCATGCCTGATATTCAACTATTTAAATATTTCGAATCAATTGACGACCCTCGCCAG
>NZ_JACJEI010000025.1:0-75703 GCF_014163985.1 Pseudoalteromonas sp. SR41-4
TAAACTCAAGTTTTACTCGACTAACTGATTAACTCTTGCCTCGCTAAGCGTTGCTGTCTGCCGTCTCAGTGGGGTCGCATTATAGGGCGCGGCGAATTTTACGCAAGCGTTTTTTAAAGAAAACTATAAAAAACATGCCTTACGCTTGCTTTTTAGCCAAGATGCTTAAAAACACATCTAAAAAATAGATAATCGCTATTGTTTAATCCTTCTAAAATAGGGTTTCACATTCATATACGTTGATATTAATAACACTAGTATTGTATATATGAAATTTCATATATACACTTAATGGATATTGTCAGTCAGAATATTTAATTTACATGTCCCAAAGTAATAGTTCAAAGCAAAGTGTGCTCTTTCTGTGCACTGAGAATTCAGCCCGTTCACAAATGGCAGAAGTATTACTGAGAAATAAAGCGGGAGAGATTTTTGATGTTTATAGTGCTGGGATCGCTCCTAAAGATATTGATCCTAGAACAATTAATTGTTTGCAAAAGTTTAACTTGCCGATAACTGAGCTCAGCGCAAAACATATAGCTGAGTTTACAGATAAGACTTTTGATTATGTTATTACGCTATGTGAAAGAGCAAACAATGAATGCAGAGCTTATAAAGGCGCACTGTTGCAACTTGCGTGGGATATTGCAGATCCAAAAGTAATGGTAGGTTTAGAGCCCTTTGTCGCAACCCTCTATGAACTTGATAAACGACTGGATATGTTTATTGACGTACACGGTAATATTAATAACCTGCAATCACATCAGTATGTGCCACTATGTAGTAGTACCATCTCAGATCAAGATAACGAGTTATCGATAGATCCAAGCATATTTTATAAATGCTTAACTGATCAGATCCGATTAAAAACTTTAATGTTAACCAACTACTATGGCGAGTTATGTGTTTGCGAATTAATGGTAGCACTGCAAGAGCAAAGCCAACCAAAGGTATCGCGTAACTTAGCCGTATTAAAGAAAGCCGGCATCATTACAGATAGAAAGCACGGACAATGGGTGTTTTACCAAATTAATCCAAGATTGCCACAATGGAGCAAGACGATTATTAGTACAACCACTGAAAGTAATCTCCATCTGATCATCAACAGCCTTAAGCGATTAGCGACTATGCATAAACGACCTAATAAATTGAGCTTTTGCAGTTAACGATAACTTTAATAAACACAGCACAATTTAACATTGGCTAACGTAATGAAGCGCTAGCTTTACCGCACTTACAACCCAACAATTAATCAGGATGTAATTATGACAGTAAAAGTAGGTATAAATGGTTTTGGCCGTATGGGTCGATTATCAATGCGCGCAGCATTTGATTGGCATGATATAGAAATTGTCCATATTAACGATCCAGGCGGTAATGCTGAAACATTCGCTCATTTAATGACGTTTGATTCAGTACACGGTAAATGGCATCACGAAGCAAGTCATACTGAAGATACTATTATAATTAATGGTAAAACAATTGCTTTTACGCAAAACACTAAAACAGAACAGACTGATTGGTCTAACTGTGATGTCGTTATTGAAGCGTCGGGTAAAATTAAAACCAAGGCACTACTGCAAGCTTACCTAGATCAAGGTGTAAAACGCGTTGTTGTTACAGCACCAGTAAAAGAAGAGGGTATTTTAAATGTAGTAATAGGTGTAAACGACCACCTTTATAATAAAGAGATTTACCCAATCATTACCGCTGCATCATGCACAACTAACTGCTTAGCACCAGTAGTAAAAGTTATTCATGAAAAGATTGGCATCAAGCATGGCTCAATCACCACCATTCATGACATAACCAACACCCAAACAATTATTGATGCGCCGCATAAAGACTTACGCCGTGCACGTTCATGCGGCACAAGTTTGATCCCCACTACAACTGGTTCAGCTACTGCAATAACGCATATATTTCCAGAGTTAAAAGGTAAACTAAATGGCCATGCTATTCGCGTACCGCTAACTAACGCATCAATTACTGACTGTGTATTTGAACTTGAGCGCGGTACCACCGTTGCTGAAGTAAATAAATTACTTAAGGATGCTGCTGAAAATGAACTAAAAGGCATTATGGGCTACGAAGAACGCCCACTGGTATCTATTGACTACAAAACCGATCCTCGTTCCAGCATCATTGATGCGCTATCAACCATGGTGATCAACGACACTCAAGTAAAACTTTATGTGTGGTACGACAATGAATGGGGCTACGCGAACCGAACTGCGGAACTGGTACGTAAAGTTGGTCTAGCTGACAAGGAATAATTAACCGTGGATCGATTCACAGCACTCTCCCCACAAATAAAACAATATTTGATCATTACCGGTAATTACTGGGCATTTACTTTAACTGATGGCGCCTTGCGGATGCTCGTGGTGCTGTATTTTTATCAATTAGGTTACAGCCCACTTAGTATTGCTATGTTGTTTTTGTTTTATGAAATTTTTGGTGTGATCACCAATTTAGTGGGCGGATGGCTGGGAGCTCGATTCGGCCTGAATAAAACCATGAACATTGGCTTAGCATTACAAATTGTGTCTTTGGCAATGCTTATGGCACCTGTAGATACACTCACCGTAATTTATGTGATGGCTGCGCAGGCGCTTTCAGGGATCGCAAAAGATCTGAATAAAATGAGCGCCAAAAGCGCTATTAAGTTACTAGTACCAAAAGACGCGCAAGGCCAGCTTTTCAAATGGGTGGCTATTTTAACGGGTTCTAAAAATGCGTTAAAAGGTGTTGGCTTCTTTTTAGGTGGCGTACTGCTGACTTTGCTAGAGTTTCATGGCGCAATGCTAATCATGATCTGCATGCTCACTATGGTTTGGCTATTTAGTTTATTCGCATTAAAAGAAGATTTAGGCAAAGCTAAAAATAAAGCCAAATTTAGTGAGCTATTCTCTAAGAGCAAAGCAATTAATGTACTTTCTGCGGCACGACTATTTTTATTTGCCGCCAGAGATGTTTGGTTTGTTGTGGCGCTACCGGTATTTTTAGCGGCTACATTTGCCTGGGATCACTGGTGGGTTGGCGGCTTTATGGCATGCTGGATTATTGGTTATGGCATAGTGCAGTCTTTTGCGCCTTATATTACAAACATAATGAGTACAGGAAAAAAATCAGTTCAGGTGCCCTGTGGCCGTAGCGCTTTTTTATGGGCCAGTTACTTAACAGCTATACCGGCCATGATTGCCTTAGCTCTGCATTTTGACTTTTATATACAAGCATCCGTTATTATCGGTTTACTGATATTTGGTGCGGTGTTTGCGATTAACTCATCATTGCATAGCTATTTAATTGTAAGCCTTGCTGATAGCGATGGCGTGTCACTTGATGTGGGCTTTTACTATATGGCAAATGCCATGGGCAGATTATTAGGCACAGTGCTTTCGGGCTGGGTATATCAACAACACGGGCTAGAAGCTTGCTTGTGGATCTCAAGCTGCTTTATTGCCCTAGCAGCATTGTTATCGCTCGCGTTACCAAAGAGTAATCAATAATCATTAAAATCAATCGTTGGTAAACTCTCAAAACCTGGTTTTGCAAATAAATAGCCTTGCATTAATTCTATGCCCGCTGCTTTTAGCCAAGTATATTCCTGAAGAGTCTCTATCCCTTCAGCTAGCGGAGTGATATTTAGATCACGAAACATATTTAAGCTATGGGTCACAATTGCTTGGCGTACTTTATCTGAATCTATATTGCGAATAAGCTCCATATCTAACTTAATAATATCAGTCTGAAAATCGGCTAATAAATTAAGTCCTGAATAACCAGATCCAAAATCATCCGTGGCTGTTGTAAAACCTAACGACTGGTAATACTCAACCACTCGCTTTATATGAGCACTATCTTCTATTTTCTCAACTTCAGTAAACTCAAACATAATACGTTGAGTAGGAAAATTATATTTTTTAGCGGCTTCTAATGTAGTACGAATACAGCGTTCTGGCTTATAAATAGCATTAGGTAAGAAATTAATGCTTAACATCGAATCAACGCCTAGTTTTGCGGCTAATGCAATTGCCTTAATGCGACAGAGCTGGTCAAAAGTATAACGATTAGCATCATTCACTTTAGAAATAACTGAATACGCAGATTCATTATTTAAACCACGAACAAGTGCCTCGTAACCAAAAATAGAGTTAGTTTGGCAATTTATTATTGGTTGAAATGCCATTGTAAAATCAAAACCAAGGCTTTCTTCATCCGTGCAATTGCTACACAACACTCTATCGCATTCCATTGATTTATCATTCACTAATTAAACCTCCCCAATCTTTTATCTTAAGGTTAGTTGTTATTTTACAACACCGCAATCAATCTTACAGAATTACAGCAAGGAGTAATTCTTCGAGAACTTTTAAAACAAACAGCTTGTTTGTCAACAGCTAAACTGATGAGAATATTTTTTACAAAAAAGTATCCAAAATATTGAGGCAAATTATCACACCTTTAAGGAAATAGCATTAAATGCCATTAACATAACCTTTAATTAGTAATATTTAATCTTAAAAATACAGACCCTATTTTTTGGAACGAAAAGTGCATAAAAATATTTATTCAGACCTGAACTAAAATCAGTCAATTTTTTATCACGTAGAGGACTTTATGAAGTTGAATGCTTTTCATCCACAAATACAAATTGAATCACATAATATAAAGCAAAATAATTTAAATACACAATCGACTACAAGCAACGTAGATGTAAAGTCTCAGAATGATAAAACAAGCACTTCTGAAAACAGAAATATTGCGAACACTGACAGTAAAGAAGATGATGAAACCAAACAGCCTGAGGAAACTTCGCAGGAACAAACTCTAAAGAACATAGATCAACTACAGAATAAAATAAAAACGGTAAAAAATGACGAAACATTATCTAAAACACAGCAACAACAGCAATTAACGGAGCTAAATAAGCAATTAGATGATGAATTAAGTTTTATACAGTTAACGGTTAGAAAAAATGTCTCAACCTTAGTCAATAGCTTATTTACATCTGCAGGTAATACAAGTTCAGGATTGTTATTTAATAACAAAGCGTAAATATCGTATTGATAAAACGAACAACTGAGTAATTTTGTTTATTAGGTATTTACTTGGGAAGCTTTTAAAAGTGGTGGCCCCTCCCAGACTCGAACTGGGGACCTAACGATTATGAGTTGCAAAACAAGGACTTACTACGAGTTACTTTTTGATATAACTATTTACTAATTTTCATAGCTATATCATGGGGTTATTGAATAAACCCTACCTCTGATGCATAAATCATTATGTATTTCAGAACGTTAAATTTTACGTTCAAAGTAGCACAGAGGTAGCACCATATGTCAGACACAAAATTTCGCTTCACAGAATTGTCGCTTGAAAAGATAGAATCAAACGGTAAACGCACTCGTTATTATGACAATCTATTGTCAGGACTCATTTTAGATGTGAGCGTAGCTGGTAAAAAGTCATTTAGAGTTTATAAAAAGATACCAGGGAGAGATACTCCTATTAATGTCACCCTTGGTTACTTTCCATCAATTGCACTCGATGATGCAAGGCGAATGGCTAGAAAGGTAATGGCAGATATAGCTGAGGGTATTAATCCTAATGACCTTAAGCGCCAGTTTAGAGCGGCTTCGATTACTCTGAAAGAAGCTTTTGATTCATACATCGAATCTAGAGATCTCAAGCCTATAACCAAAAGAGGTTATAAGCAAAAAATGGACTGCTATCTACCGGACTGGCATAACAAGCGCCTAGCCGATATTAATCAAACAATGATTTTGAAGCGCCAACGAGAAATAACCTCAAGAAGCCCTGCTCAAGCAAACTGTACCATGCGCCTACTACGTGCTTTGTTTAACTTTGCTAAGGCTGAATACAAATCTTCAGAAGGTCGCTCACTATTTCCAGAAAACCCTGTAGCTGCTCTTTCTGAAAAACGTAGTTGGAATAATATAAAACGTAAAACAAGACGACTGCGCCGTTCACAGCTAAAACCTTTTGTAGATGCATTATATGAAGTAAGAAATGAAGCAGCTAAATATCGTCAAAATAGTCGTGTCGGTTTTTGTGATTATCTGGAGTTTTTAACCTTTTCAGGCCTGAGAAGGTCTGAGCTACTGCAACTGCCTTGGTCACAAGTACATCTTGAAGACAGGATATTTATTTTAGAAGATACAAAAAATGGCTTGGACGTCGAGTTCCCTATTACAGATCGATTAGCTGAGATATTTAATCGACGAAAAGAATACAAGGTATCTGACTATGTGTTTGGGACAAACAGTAAAAAGGGCTACCTCACTGATCCTAAAAAAACGTTAAAACATGTATGCCAAATTGCAGGAGTAAAAATCACTTCGCATGATTTGCGCCGTACATTTACATCAATGGCTGAGAGTAGCGGAGTATCCGGATACCTCCTGAAACGCCTTCTAAACCATATTACAGATAAAAGTGATGTAACTGCTGGCTATTTAATTTTAACCGCTGAGGAGCTTAAAGAGCCCGCAGAAAAAGTAACCGAAACAATAGCCAAATATGCAGGTTTGATTGAGCAAAAACCTGATGATCAAATGAGTGAAATGAAAAGTCTGTTAGCAAGCTTAACTAAGGAACAAAAAGTTGAGCTGATGAGCGCTTTGCTTGCTTGAATTGAATGTCAGGTGTGGCGATTTTACCAAACCTGACATCTAAGGCTGTTACTTACTTTGGGTGATATTCATCAATCTCAATATTTTCAGGATTAAGCCTCGAATATATTTCTAAAAACTTATTCCTCGCATTTGCTAATAATTCATTGCCGTTATCATAGCCTGAGCTATATCTACCAGACTTTGAATTAATAACCCATTTATCATCTCTATAATGCAGCTCACCACCGATACGCGCAGACTTAAATCCTGTTAAAGTTGGGTGCCCTCGTCTTTCAACTTCCTTACCCAGCAATAAAGCACCATCAATAGATATTACCCAAATTCGAAATTCCTCATCAGAGGTATTAAGCAGCTCAGCGAAATCATCAGCTAAGCACTTTTCTTGCTTTCCATAATAACTAAGCCCAGCTTGGTTATGTAATTCACCGCCTGATATTTCCTCTCTATTAATTCGTATTGGAGCCCTAGGTTTACCGAATTGCTTATCTAGGTAAGCAAAGTAGTTATCTTTTTCTTCTTTAAACGAACGAATTAATGGAACAAGGAAGTCTTTGCCAGAGTAATCCTCATGTAACGATTGATGCTCAAGGATATTCTTAAGTGGTCGTGAAATAACATCAAAACCATCTTGATCATATATTGAAATGCCAGCTACGGCATCCCCTTGAGGGATTTCAGTAGAGTCGAATAATATATCAAACAAATGTAAGCTTCCGCTCTTGAACTTGGCACACCAAATATATTTTGCTAGAGGCTTACACAAGATTGCTTCTTTATTGGCAACTTCCGGCTGTTGAATTAGACTACTTTTATAGTCAGCTGAGCTAACCAGCTCTATTTCATGAGTGACCTCAGGGCAATCTTCTTTTTGTTCTTTATAGTAAAAAAAGTACTCATCAATTAGAGAATTACAAGTATTTGAAATATATTCAGATGGAATTCTAATTTTTCTATAGTTTGGGACTATCAAACTATCTGGAATAAGAACTTGATCTGCATCTTGCCAATTACCATTATCATCTTTTTCTTCTAAAATAAGACCCCATTCAATTGGCGACTCAGCTTTACTATTTGTTATTGAAGCAATTTGATTTGGATCATTAACTATTCGTACTCTTGCAAAAGGACCAATCCTATCATCGTGAATATATAGATAGTTATTACCGTTACGCTCCTTGTACCCTAAAACTGTGACTGCATGGCCTCGCCCCTCACTTACAAGTTGAGCCTGCTCCTCTTCCCAGTACACATCAACACCAAGAATAATAGGAAGGTCACTATTTAAATAACTTTTAACTATATTAAAAAAATTATCAGATTCAGCTTTTGAGGTATCAATATTAAACTTATGATTTCTTAGCTTTTGTATATCTAAAGAACGAAGGATTTGCTTATTAGTTAAACCATTATTAGGAAAACTGTTGTGAGAATCGGCAACGTGGTTGATTGCTGATAGTGTTATTTCGCTTGATGATGGTACTGTTCTTAAGTCATTCTTATCTAATGCTTGAAGTGCAGTCCAAATTGAAGTAGTTGCACATGCTGATACGACTTTATCTTGTTCTTGGAATGCTACTGTATCTACATGTAAATTTAGGCCAAATAAATTAACTTTGTATCTATGGTTCAGAGCTTTTTTATTGTCACTACCAACAAAGCTTTCATACAGTCTTAAACAAGATTTACCAATAAAAGTTTTGGGTAATGGTTTCACGACTATAAAGCCAAGGTAAGCCTTCTGTAATTGTTCATGCTCTTCTTCATTATATTCACGAAGATAAGATTGGAACTCAGGGTGGTTTATTTCTTTAGAAAAAAAATGCAGCCTAGCACATCGATCACCATACTGATTAAAGCACTTTACATAATACCTTGAATAATCCTCTAAAAAGTCCCGATCGACATAATCTGGCTCAAGCAATATCGTTTGAGCATTAAAGTCTGAAAGATAACGGTATAAATACTTTATCTGATACTTAGAGTTGATGTCGGGAAATTCAGAGCCGAATCTCTCTTTAACCAAATTACTTAAAGTTTCTTTGGCAAATTCACATAGAAGGAAGTCTGACTGCATTTTTGTTCCATCAAAAAAGGCAGCCTGGCAGCTGCCTTCTCATCCACAGAGATGATTAAAGGTTATAACTACGAGAAAAAAATTTATCTGTAGGGGTCTGATTACGAGCTTTTTCTGAGTAAGCTTTATCGCGTTTGTTTTGACGGCTATTAAAACCACGGGCTATCTCTTTATCAGCCTCTTTGCTTCCTGCAAGTTTTGCTAACTTTTCAAAAGTCATATTAAGAACCTATTCTGTGATTCAATTGGGTCGAATATTATACAGACAAAGTATTTTCTATCAATATCTGCGGATTATTTTTTTGTGATCGCCAACTAGAAGAAAGTAAAAAAATTTTACTTTCAAATAAAAAATAGCAGTTCAATACAATCTGTACAAGCTTCAGACTATCTTTTCGTACTTATATTTTAGGTAAAATGCAATTCAATAATTTATCCACTGCTAACCTTGACCAAATAAACCTTTTAGATGGAGCTGTGCCAAAGAGTCCATTTCTTTTAACATTTGGTGCCTCACGGCAGCCTCTTCCCGTTTTTCTTTTGGTGCATTAGCTCTTTGCCTTTTTTCGAAGAAGTCATCAGGGAGAGCGATTTTAACAAGGTCTTCAATTCGCTTCTTTGGCTTAAAATTATGGTTTGTGCTTGCAGAAGAGAGTGCAAATTTTAAAGTTCTATTTTTATCAATGATAAGATAAAGAGTCATCCCCACAGCCTTGTATAACTGAAGGTCTTTGATGTAAGGCAGGTTCTTCATGTACTTTTCGTACTTATAAGTTTTGTTATTCACAGTTAAGTGTCCTTAATAATAAGATTTTTGGATATTGAGAATTTAAGGTGTTAAGCAGGGAGCTAGAGGCCTTGATAATAAAGGGCTGCATTGGTGGTACTGTCCTTCAGTGACAAACTTTTGCACGCCAGAGACAAACATTTAGCTCCCAGTGACATAAATTTGTTCGCCAATGACAAACTTTTGACCGCCAGTGACATTACTAGAAACTACTTATACATAATTTTTAAGCAGCTATACACTAGTCACCTCTACCGCGAAGTAGATAGTTGTTAGGTGGAATGACTATACCTTTATCCTCTTTATCTACATGAATTCCTGAATGAGGATGGCAGTCAAGAATGAAGTCTAAAGCGTGTAAAAAGCGCCGTTTGAACCTACTTAAGTCGAATCGTTTAAAATAAGGAAAGATGTCTTTGTGGAGAGTCACCCAAGGAACAAAACCAACTCTTTTGCGTCCGTAACCTCGACGTATGAGAAATAGGTAGAGATCATGGGCGAGAACAATGTCCTTAGCTCGAGCAAGTTGAAGGAATCTTAAATCAATGGGAATAATACTTTTATCATCGGTAATCAACGCCTTAAAACTGCTCGAGGGAGTGTAGAGAATCTGCTTATATTTAGCGTTGAATTGACCAACGTCATACTCATTCGTGATCACATTATCTGCTTCAGCGAAAAACCCTCTTCTTCGAGTTTTATCTTCTGAATTATTAGTTGAAACAACTGTAAATGTAGTATCAAACACTCTTTCGAGAGAGAGTAAAAAATTAGCGTATGTGCCACCTGATATACAGTCTTGCCCTGTTATTTGATGAAACAGGTCGCTTACCGATTTGGCTATGACGTATGAAGGTAGTTCAGGCCTTCGACTTATCTGTGTTGTAAGATGAGCAATAATCAACCTTGCATAATGACCATGAGGCAAGATTTGAGGGCTACTCAACATTACAGTTTTGTACTTGCCAAAACCTTCGACATTGCACTTCTCAAGCTTTTTAAGAGGCAAAATACATGGGTCTATTAAAAATGCAGGGTATAAACCAATGGTGCGCTCTTCTGTAGGGCACTTTGTAATTATTTCTATGTTGTTATGAGAAAGGGCCATTAGTAATGAACCTCCCCGCTGCGAATTAAAGGCTGCGTTTCAATCCAGTGGTGGAATTCTGATATAGGAAAGAGTGTTTTACCTCCTTGCTTGATATAAGGAGGCAGTGAGTGACACGCTTTAGCTTGTCTATTCTCACTGAGCTTGTTGTATAAGGTTTGCTTAGAGCAGCATAAAGCTTCTGCAACTTCATCTGCTGTATAAAATTGCGGTTTGATTTTTGGCATAAAGCACTCCGTTTACTAATATATGGAATGCCTTACTATTATGGGAATAAAGTTACTGATTTCTCAAAAAAGCTACCCCAACATGCAATACCCTTTTTTATATACAGCATGTATATATAGACAGTAAAAAATCTACAAATAGTGACAAAATTGTTGAATCACAAAAAAATATGATTAAATTGATAAGTCGGTCAAAAACAAAGGAGCCGACAAAATGGCAATTAAGAAGAAAGAAAAATATAAGAATTACTGTAAAGTTATAGAACTGAACAAAGTAGATAATGTTTATAAGCTACAAATCACTTTAACTCTAAGGTACTGGCTAATGCTGATATTTTTAGTTTTCCCCAGTCACCTTGTTAACTCTAAAATTGAACACGTTTCTCAAGCTATTTCTTCTTTAGGTGTATTGTAAAGTGATTAATTAATAGTAATTAACTGTGCACCTTTCGGTAGGTGCACTAACTATTATTTTTAAGATAAAACAAAACAGCGAAGAAGATCACAAGACTTAGAATCAAAGCGCAACCAGCGAGTACAGGAGCCATGTTTAAATCCTGCCTTCTTTAATTGCTGTGAAAAGATCATTTTTCAGCTTGTCGTAGCGTCGAGTAGCGCGAATCGCCAACACCATTAAAATCCACATTTGAAACCATTCGTATATTGTCATAACTGCAATCTCTGCTAATGCTTTGCACTTGAGTATAGAAAAGATCCTTCCCAATTACACAAAGCAATAATCCACTCACTAATATTTTGTTGCTTCTGCTCATTACACCCCATGAAAGGAAATGTGATTTTTTTGCTTCGAGATTTGAAATGACTGAAAGGCTCTAGTCTAATATCCCAAACCTCACCGATTTCATTAGTTACATCGAAAGCCAACGCTTTTTGAGAAATCAAAGCAAAAAAGATTTCCTGCTCTGATTGCACTTCTTTCTCAAATGATAGCCCTAATGGTTCACATTCAGCTTCGATACCAGCCAAGCGGCTTTGAAACTCAACGACTACAGGTATAAATGGCCTTAGTTCAACATTTTTATATAGCTCTATAGGTAACATACATTGCTCCTTAAAATTAGGCATGCCTAATTTTGAACACTGCCCTATTCTTTAAGTGATTAGTAATAGGTGTCGTAAAGCTCTCCACGTGATTGTGCATCTTCAGCTTCTTCACGCGACATAAATTCACCATCAGCGATAATATTGCCCATACCATCATTCAATTGTTCTAGTTGCTCGCTTTCTTTAGACGACTGCTCATCGCTTGTAAATATACCTGCCAGCAAGTAGACAGCCCCAACTAATACACACACAAATGTTTCAAGCATATTCATTCCTCTCCAAATTCAAATTACCCACGAAAGCGAAAACTAAGAACTCCTTAGTATCCAGATTCAATTAAAGCTAAGAAACTCTTAGTTTTCAAGCTAAGAACAATAAATAATGAAAACTAATGACGAATCACCATTTCCAAAACGCTTAAAAGAAGCAAGAAAAGCCAAAGGGCTATCGCAAAAACAGTTGGGAATTTTGGCTGGAATGGATCAGTTTGCAGCATCAGCAAGAATGAACCAGTACGAAAAAGGTGTACATTCTCCAGACTTTAAAACAGTGAAAGCATTGGCTGATATTTTAGAAGTGCCAACTGCGTATCTATATTGTATCGAAAATGAGTTAGCAGAAACTATTCTAGAGAATCATGGTAAAGCATCAGGCAACACCTAAGATTATTTTTACTAATTAATTTTTTATTTTAAAAGTTTAGGAAGCTTATCCATATGATATTCAACTTTTAAAATTTCTGATGATTTAACTTTTTCAATAGTCGAAGTTTTTTCATTGTATATTAGGAACCAATTATGACCTTCTTGAATGATTTTTACTTTAGCTTTAGAGTCAGCTAGATAGAGTGTTGCATTAACCACTTTTGAGCCACCCAACGCCGTTGGTATATAAGGATAAATATTATTAGAATAAATAGAAATAAATTGAAATAGGCCATAGCCCAAGCAAAGAAAAGCAAACATCAGAGAAAAATATTTTTCATGTTTTGGATCTGAATCAAGATCTAAATGATTAAGCTGTACCCCCTTTTTTTCATCATCTTGAGAAATCGCTATTCCATAAGCACCTAAGAAAAAATACAAAGTAAACTTTGAGTATTGACCTAATAATTCACTCTCACCGCTTGCAAAAAAAAGAAGAGCTATAAAAGGGATTGTAATTATATAGATTAATATTTTAAGTAACTTTGACTGAAACCGCTTTCCTCTCATGACCTCTATAGCTAATAAAGCAAAACTACTATAGAAAATATAAATACCTAAATCCATGTAAGCGCCAAATGCTGAGAAAGGAAATTCTAAAAAATCAGCACTATGCAAAATACTGTATATGCCTGCTGGTATCGATGAAATTCTCAGCAACCAAGGGAACAAAATTTTTGGCTCGTAACTTTTAGAAACATCTGAAATATTCGTTCTATAAAACACAAACAGGAACATTGATGTGAAAATAAATACTGAACCAAATCCAGTAAGCATATACCTCGCTTCTACAAGCTCAAATTCATAACTGCCATAACTTGCCAAATATGAGTTATGTACAACAAAACCTACTAGGTATAACAATATAGGAACTCGTATAAAATTATTTCTTAAAAAATCCATTTCATTCTCAATAATTGAAACTTTTAATTGTGCGAATTACATCATATGTACTTCTTTTAATTGATGGAACTACAATTTTAATATTTAAAATGAGGCATCATGAGCAATTGCCTCCTCTTTTCTGGGCTTCGCCCATACCCCGCTATGTAGAAGCCTAAAATAGGCTTGCACATAGCGGGGTATGGGCTTTTGAGTATCTTACACGCAGATTTTTATTTGCAGATTGAAATATAAATTAAAGCTGCTAATCTAAATATTAATCAAGCCCTTCGGGCAAGAATAAAACAGGCGCTGCACTGCTGCCTTCAACACGTTGTTACATTCTCTGTAACCCCCACTTCAGAAGCTTTCAGCTTCATTATAAAACCAAGTCTTTTGATTTTTAGGCGCGATCAGTCCGAGCCTTACGCATGCGTAAAACAGGGGCGAATAGGCGTTAGCCGCTGAGCTTAATCAGCCAGTTTTTCTTACAATCACACCGGAGAATAACTATGACCTTTAATGCTAAAGCAGAAGCATTGCGCCTAAAAAATGAGAAAAAATTGATCAGTAAAAAACGATTTAAACCATCCAAGCTAGATAAACATAAACAACGACTTCTGGCTCTTTACGAAGAAGATACGAGTATAGCCAGCCTACAAAGATGGCTCTTGCGTAAAGGAGTGAGAGTACATTGGACAACTGTAAAACGTTGGGTACAAAAGAATGGCTAAGTTCGCAAAACCAGAAACGCAAGCGGAGAAGCTAGCTAAAAACTTATACAAGCACAAAATTATTAAATCTCTAGGAACTGCTCGAAGCTATAAAACTGCACTGATAAAAATAGCTCGGTGGTCAAAAGATATTGGGATTAATGGAGTTCAGGGCATGAGCCTTCAAGATGCTTATAAATACCTTGATTACCGCAGTGAGTTTGTAGGCCAAAAAACGTTGGATATGGAACGGCAAGCAATTCAAGCTATGTTTAAACTCAATGGTAAACTTGGCCCTAAAGAAACGCTGACTGTAATAAAATCCGAAAAAGAGATAATCGAAAAGTCTCGCGCCTATACTTCAGCCCAAGCTCACGCAATCAGTGAACATCAAACTAGAAAATATAATTTATCTACACAAATAGCCTACGCAGCAGGCTTAAGAGCCCATGAACTATTAACTATAGCAAGAGTATCAGAGCGAAAAGCAGATAGCCGCCCAGCGTTAAACAGTAAATGGCTTGGTCGAGAAGGTTGTATTTATACAGTTAAAGGCAAAGGTGGCCTAATCCGTGATGTACTAATACCTAACACTTTAGCTAACCAGCTAGAACAAAGGCGCTTAGCACAGCCTATAACCGTTCGTGACAGGGAAATTAACTATTTGCAACGCTACGATCTTGGCGGTGGCCATAAATGGTCGTGCTCATTCTCTAAAGCATCTAGTCGCACACTCTTTTTTTCTAATGGCGGTCATGGTCTTAGACACAGCTATGCACAAGAGAGAATGGCTGAGCTAAGGAGTTTCGGTTTAAGTAGGGCAATAGCTCTCGAGACAGTATCGCAAGAGCTAGGCCATTTCAGGGCTGAAATTACTGAAGTTTATTTAAAGTAATAACTCTCATGAACTCTATACAGACTTAAAGCAGATTCTGGTTTTTAGTTGATTAGTTGAGTGATAGATATCAAGTCATTATGAGTAGTAATATTGCGATAGCAACTCAGCGAATCGTCCCCAACTCTTCGAGTAGGTACGACTTTATTACAAATTGGACGCAATTTATTAAAAATGTTACTTATGTATTCATATCTATACTTTATTTCTAAGGGTAATGGGAATTGAATACAGGACGTAAACATCTTTGGGATCGACGAGTTAGGCGTTTAAACGTAAAAAAACCCAACAAATTTGATAATAACACCTGTTTTTTTTCTGACTTCATCCAAAATAAGCATATCATCTTACTTGGAAGCCCCGGTTCGGGTAAATCTCATCTATTTGAGCATGTGGCTCGATTTAAAGAAAGTTCAGCAATAAAGGTAGCTTCCTTTCTAAATAAACCTGCTTCTCATTTGGGACACAATATTTTTCTAGATGGACTTGATGAGTCGAGGGCTGGCGCTGACGGAGCTATCTTAGGCCAGATTGTCCAGAAATTATATGAACTTGAACCTGAGCATTTTTCACTCTCTTGTCGAGAAAGTGACTGGTATGGAAGTGTTGACCTCGGTATATTAAATGACTACTTCGAAGAAGATGTGGTGATTCTGCGTTTAGAGCCTTTGGATTACTTTGAGCAAGCCTCTATATTGAATGATCTAAATATTGATATTGAAATTCAAGAATTTTTCGAAAATTCCCAAACTCATGGATTAACTGGTCTGCTGGAAAACCCACAAACTTTAATAATGCTTGCGAAATCTGTAGCTTTTGGGGGTTGGCCTAAGACTAAGAAAGAGTTATTCGAATCTACAGTGACTTTGCTTCTTCGGGAGCATAATCAAATGGCGTCCACAAAGGAGTTAGGTCGATTCGTTCCCCAAGAACTGGTAGATACTGCAGGAGCTATATTCTCATGTAGGCTTTTAAGTGATGTAGAAGGTTTTGCAATTGATGAATCCCATAACAGCTTAACCCCTTCCATTCGTAGCCTTACTGAATTCGATACAATAGATGTTAATAAGACAATTGCTATCTTAAGTCGGAGACTTTGCGTAAATAGTGATACTGAAGGGGTATTTGATTATTGCCATAGAACAATTGCTGAGTTCATAGCTGCTAAATGGATTTCAAAGCAGCTAGATGAACGGTTACCGATTGGACGAATTTTATCAATCGTTGGTTTAAACGGATTTCCAACATCTGAATTAAGGGGGCTGTTCGCATGGTTAGTGGTTTTTCAACCTAACACAGCTGAACAATTAATAATAAAAGATCCTTATGGTGTTTTGACTTATGGTGACCCAGCCTCTTTATCTGAGAGCAACAAACTCATTTTGTTAGATGCTCTAGCAGAGCACTCAGAACGCAATCCTTGGTTCAGAAACACCTATTGGGATGAACCTAATATCGGTGGGTTAATAAGCGATAGGTTAGTGCCTAAATTGGCAAGTATATTACTTAATAAGCAAAGCAGCTTTCAACTTAGAGCCCTTATTTTTGATGCGCTTGAGCAATCAAAACCAATACCTGCACTTCTAGACACTTATAAGCAAATAGTTGATGACAGTGACTTTCGTATACGTGATAAAGAGAGCGCAGTAGTTTTGTTGTCAAAATTAACAGACCCTCCTTGTCAATTTGTGCGAACAATATATAAGCGACTGTTAACACAAAGTGATGAACTTTCCTTGAGAGTCAGAGCGAAGCTTATATCGAGTTTCTTTGGAAGTGTATTTACTTGGAAAGATATTGCGCAACTGCTTGATAGCTTGTCTGATTATGATGGGGAGGTAGCAATAGGAGAGTTTTGGAGTATTGTGGACTTAGCCAATGACCAAGAAGCCGTATTATTGTTAAATAACTTCCCTAGCAATGATGATGAAAATATATATAGCCAAGAGCTTCAAGAGATCGACTCTGAACTTCAATACTTACATAATTCTTGGTTCAATCAAGTCCTTAAAAGTGAAGCCTACTTCTCTGGTAAGGAATTGTTTAATTGGTTGATGCGAGCTCGCTCGTTAAGAAGAGCCTTTACCCCTAGATGGGCCAAGGAAAACAATTCACTGTTAAAGAAACAAAAGCATAAATTGAAGGAGGCCTTTCGGTTTTTGCTTTTGGATAACACCACAGAAAGATCTATACATTATAGGGTGAATCGATTTCGAATGGACTTTCCTGGACTTCTTTCGGACGAGGAGCAACTTTCAGAGACTATGGTTGCCTTAAGTAATTGCCCTGCAGAATTAAAAGAAGATATTTATGGGTTTGCTTTTAAGTTATGTTTCCTCCAACCTGAAAAAAATGTTGATAAGTTTACTTATTTAGTTGATTTACCCAAAAACTCTAATTGCCAATATCTTCAGCCAATTGCGGATCAAGAATTAAATTGTGAAGTAGAAGATTGGCGATATGAAGATATTGCTCGAAGCTTAAGATTTGAAGCCAAACATAACAAAATCAGAGAGTGCAATCTTAATCAATTTGAGATAGAAAAAGATCTTATTAGAACCGGTGAGCACTTGGGGCATTTAGGTTGGTTAGCTCACTTATACTTCGGTCGATACGGCAATATACCTGAGTGTCGGCTTGACGATCCCCCATCAATATTATCAGCTTATTTCGAAGGTCGTAATTTTACCTACGTTCTGGAGGGTTTTAAGGCTTTATCAGATAAAACGAATCTGTTTGACCTAGATTACATTATTCAGCTGACTAAGGAAGGTAAATCTGCTCGTATGCTAGATGCGTTTTTAGCTGGGTTTTATGAGTTATGGAGAGAAACTAAGAGTATATCTGCTTGGTCACTAGATAAGAGAAAAATGGCGTTAATATTGGATAGTTTTTGCTCTAAACCACAATTTAAGAAAAAAGAGCATATTTCTAGGGGCTGGCTGCAGGCCATTTTGAGTGACAACCCACAATTAGCAGTTAAAACATATTATGAATATATGAGTGCAGAAATTAAATCGGGATTTCAGTACCTTCGTGCTCAACAAATATTTTTGCAATCAAAAGAACTCAGGCTGTTTCGCAGAGATGTAATCATAAAGCTGTTAAAGATGGACTCATCTAAAGCCTACGCTAAAAACTTTTGGTATGGAGCATTAAGAGATGGAGTGGAGCTAGATGAGCTTAATCCTATTCTTGTTAAAATTTTAGAAAATGCTAAAGAACTACCTGATGAAATGCAGGTTTTTTACGAAGCGCAAGCGTTCCTTTTACTTCCAGACTATAAACTTAAATTTTCCTCTCATAATAAGAATAAGCTAAGTATGCTTTGGATTGTTAAGGAGGAAGTAGAGAACCTGGGATCTGTTCTCGAGCAAATATCGACAACAAGAAGAGTCTCAATATATAGCTTTCTTGGGACTGAGTTTGCGAAACATTTTGTAAATGAGCCCAGACCTAAGGGCGGGTGGTCTGGAAATAGGCAACCACATGACGCATCTTCTTTTGTAAGAGATATAGTCTTCAGGCTCGCATCTATCCCGTTGCCTGATGCAGGAAATGCCCTGAGAACTATGTTGGATGCGCCCGAGTTTCGTACATATCAGCAGATACTGCAGACTGCTATTCATGATCATGAGCAGCTGTACAGAGAAGCTAACTTTAAAAAACCAACATGGACGGAGGCAGCAAATACGCTTTTCAATCATAAGCCATCAAATATAGATGACTTAGCGTCTTTAGTGGCGGACCATTTAGGCGATCTAGCCCAAGTGATAAAATCCGATAATGCAAATATTCATAAGCAATTTTGGAATGTAGACCAATACGGAAGACTGGCTGACCCTAAGCCTGAAAATGAGGGAAGAGATGCTTTATTAACGCTTCTTCGAGCTAGGCTACCTAATTATATAAGCTCAGAGCCTGAAGATCTTCAATTTGGAGGTAAAAGAGCTGACATAGCATGTAGTTACATAGAGCAAGAGTTAAAGCTACCAATTGAAATTAAGAGGCATTACCACGCAGATTTGTGGAACGCTCCTGAAGAGCAATTGTATAAGCAATACATGAGGCATGGGGAGAGATCGGGGAGAGGGATCTTTTTGGTTTTTTGGTATGGGTTAGATGACAAACGAAAAATACCTAGCATGCCAAATATAGTAAGCATCAAACCTAAATCACCTGAGGAATTAGCCTCTGCATTGGAAGAAACCTTAATTGAGCAGCTTAAGCAGGTCATTGAGGTTGTGGTTGTCGATGTTTCAGGAGATATCTAGATACAGGATGATATTGTTCGAACAGGTGTATCAGAGGCTCAACACGGGGGGCTTTATCCTTAGCTAAAAAATAACTATACTGAAAAGTAGCACAGAGGTAGCACAGGGTAATTTCTGTTAGTAGGTGTTTACTTGGAAAGCTTGTAAAAATGGTGGCCCCTCCCAGACTCGAACTGGGGACCTAACGATTATGAGTCGTGTGCTCTAACCAACTGAGCTAAGGGGCCATTTTGTATTAGCTTATGTTTTTAAAAAACAAAGCTAAATTTTTGAAGCGTTTAACCACCTAAGCGACTAAAGCGGGTTGCAGTATAAAAAGTTTTTACTGGCTTGTCACTAGCAAAAACCTTTATTTTAACAATCAATAAGCTAACTGCTTAAATAGTAGTCGCAAAAAGCTTTTATTGGTGACTAAAGCCACTCACACGAGTACTTGTATCATGTAGGAACGACTTTAGTCGCGAATGTTTTATCTTGTTCGTACCGATTCACAAACAAGATAAAAAACGCTACGCTAAAGTTAGTGCTAAATAGCTGCCAACGCTTTGTTTTATAATACTTACTAACTCGTTATCCATATATTGGTATTCATCAGCAATATCTAATACTTGAATATCTTTATACGTTAATAAATGTCCAAATTGCGCTTTAAGTCTATTTTTGTGTTTTTGCTCCATAACAAATATGACATCAGCCCATTGCATCATTTTGGCATTCACTGTTCTCTTTGCATTAGGGCTGGTGCCTGCTGAGCTAACAGCGAGCTCTGGGTGATTTCTCCATACTTGCTCAGCCGTTGGGCTTCGCCACTGATTGCGACTACAAATGAAAAGTACATTTGTCTCTTTATGTTCCTTCATTAATTATGTACTCCTTTATTAACTGAGCAGTCACGGTTTAAAACAAACTTTTCACCAGTGAATGTTTTTACAGGGTTACCACGCTCAACTTCCCAGTGCTGCTGCCAACGTGCTGTTTCTTGCTGAGTCATTTTATCCAACGCTACTTGCTCTAGTTTTTGAAACAACAACACACTTGCTAAACGCTTATTGGCATGTTGACTGCGCTCACTCTCAACACGTACCGAAGTCCCCGTTGCTGTGTGAGTTGCTCTTACCGCTGAATCAGTAGTATTAACATGTTGACCGCCAGCGCCAGACGCGCGGCATGTTTGAAAAGTTACGCCTTTATCAAGCTTACTTTCATCAATATCGAACAGTTGCCCGCTAAAAAACCAGTTTTTACGTTTATGCTTAAGCCGATACTGACTTTGACACACCCACAACATAGTACCTTGCCATGACTGAGCCAATTGCTTAACTTGGCTTTCCTTTTCTGAATAAAATTTTGTTAAATAAGCTGTTGTTGAATCTAGCTGCCCTGAACCAACTTGTAATAGTACCGATTTAAAACAGTCCAGCTCTTTAGTAGCAACGGTTTCAACAATATCGAGCCTTATGCCCTTTTCTCGACATTGCTTTTCAATCGTTTTCAGCGCCAAACCAACAGCTTTGCAACACTCGATAGGGCCCTGCCCAGCAGATAGTTGTAGTAATATCATGATGAACAATCTCCATTTGTTTTAAAGGTTAGTATCGGGCGTAACTTAGCCACAACTTCAATTAACCCTGCATCGACCATATCGCTGATCACCGTTTCGCACTTTTTGTATGCTTGTGGTGCTTCGTCGTATAGCAATTCTTTATTACCACAAACAACTCTGCTGCCTAACGCTGTACGATATAAATCTTCGCGCTTGTATTTATGACCTAATCGGCCATGGCACTCACCACGCTGCCATTTTCGCCCCGCGCCGTGTGCAAGTGAAAATAAACTGGTATTGATACTTTCCTGCACTGTTAGATCATTACCAATAAACTCTGTAAATACAGGCTTTACAAGATAACTGTAATCGCCACGAGAGCCTGGGATCACTACATAACCTTTATCACTCGGTGTTGCACCTTTTCTGTGTAACCAGCCAGCGCATCCGTCAATGTTTTTAGCCGATACTAAATTATGGTTAATATCTAAGCTACACTCACCATTTGCTCGTATAGCCTCTAAAAACCGCTTAGCAATCAACTCACGATTAAGCTCTGCAAAGCGCACCGCTTCATCATGCTTGCTCATGTAATCTTTAAAGTCAGCATCACTTTCACATAAGCCATCATGATTATGGCCCGCTATATGTTCAACCAATATTGATTGCCCTAACCCGCGCGAGCCTGAATGAACCAATAGTTGAAGATGCTTTTTACTTAGCCCTAACTCATCTAAAGCACTTTGATTGTATATCTCATCAATCGCTTGAAACTCAGCAAAATGATTACCGCCACCAATGGTGCCCAAGGCACTATCATAACCCTTGATAGTAATATTTTTTGCCGCTTTGCTACTTTCTATGATTGAGAACCAACTTTCATCAAGTGGCAGCTCAATATGTGTAAATTTTTTGGCTAGTTTATCCAAATTTACTTTTGCTACTTTGGCTGTGGTTTGCCACAGCGCCATACCGCAGCCAATATCGTTACCCACTAAAGCAGGATAAATTTTGTTAGTAGTGAAAAATGCAGCCCCGATAGGATACCCTCTACCTGGGTGTAAATCAGGCATGCCCGCAACACGTTGCATACCATTTAACTCTGATGTTTTGATCAGTTGCTGTATTGCCAGCCCTTCAATCCACGTATCAACAGACGCAATAAGGCTAACTTTATCAGTTATTTTTTGGACGGATTTGCCCATAATACCAATTCCTTTTTCTTTGTTAGAAAAATAGGATTAAAACGAAATACGAATTGGCAGGTCTGGATCTATATTGAAATCAAACGAAAGGAACGCGTTTAAACGCAATGTTTACTTAAATGTGCTTAATATATAAAAGCGTATTTAAGTAACAAGTTTCTTATCGGATAAGACCTGCAAAGGATGTTGATGTAATTGTCATAATATTTTCTCCTTCACAGTTAATTGATGAATCCAACACTTAGGGTAAGTGCTGAACAATTGAACGAGCGCATGTTAATCAGTTTTTGAACATAAAGCAAACTAAAATTATGGCGTGTTTTATGTATTCCTATGTTTTATATCTGTGTAGTTATACGAGAGCTGTAAAACGAAGAGGTTCAGCAGTATAAACATAATAAAATAACTGCTCACTAATTAGCAGGAAACTTTGCGATTAAGTCAGGGACGATGGTGAGGTAAGGGTATACATTATTATTTGAGCTGAATTGGTTAACCTCATTTTTATCAAAAAACCGTAAGCCGGATAATTCCTCATCTGTTCGGTTATCAAACTCTATAGCTAACTGCTCCCTATTTATATTTAACTTAATGTTAAATATAATAAATATGCTCATTGTATTGGTCAGTACGATTGAATTTAAGTTGATTAGCTCAACAAACTCTTGAGTTATATTAGCTTCTTCAAACGCTTCTTTTAAAATATTATCTCTAATATCAATTGCGGTATGGACTGCTAATTCATCTTTCTGCAATCCCCCACCAATAAGATCAATAAACTTATCATCATTACTATTGGCTTTTTCTCCAAAAACAAAAAAATCATCTTTTGTTGATATCAAAGCCCCTGTGTTTATATGATATGGAAAGTACTTGTCATCTAAGTCATGAGTTCGACTTAATTTCATCAACGAACGGACTGTTGAATATCGTACGGTACTTAGCCTTAATTGCATTGAGCCACTTTTCAACTCTGCAATATTTTCTAACCGATAATAAAGCCCATCCCATACTTCAACACCGCTGTTTTTAGACTCTTCAAGTACTTCATCCCATATATTATTAAGGTTGTTTTCAT
Source organism: Pseudoalteromonas sp. SR41-4 (assembly GCF_014163985.1). Lineage (NCBI taxonomy): Bacteria > Pseudomonadati > Pseudomonadota > Gammaproteobacteria > Alteromonadales > Pseudoalteromonadaceae > Pseudoalteromonas > Pseudoalteromonas sp. SR41-4. Next base: position 23,218 of record NZ_JACJEI010000025.1, read on the forward strand.
AAGGAGTTAAATTTAGCTCAGAGCTAGAAATTACGACTTCAAAATCTTCAATATCACTGCAATCATCTATTATAATTTTCGACTTATTCATAGTTCCAACTTTAAATTGATGAAATGACCATTGTTATGCTCCCATCTTAATTACTTATTATTAGAAGCAACATATTACACTCAGTCGGTGAAACCGGTTGTCAGTATTCTGGATACCCAAAAATTGCGCCTGTCCTTTTTTATTTCTAATGACTTCCGCACAGTAGTCACTTTTTATCTAACCATTTGTTCATTGCTTGATCGTAGGCGTCGGTTACTTTTGTTTTAGCACAAGTGGTGCCTACTAAATAACTATCTGGTAGGTCACTTTTTGGCATTACACCAGCTCCAATCGATACTTTTTTAAAGCAGTTATCTCCTAGGCGATAGATAGTTAATTGCATGCTTTGCTTTTCAACTTTTAATGAGTCTATGCTGGTTTGCTGGTGCTCCTTTGGCACTGTAATACGCAGTGGTTGTGCTAAAGCTTGTGACGTTGGAGGTGTTGATGGGAGTGTATTTTGCTGTTGCTTTAGTATGCTCTTTAAACCTAATTTAAGGTCTATTTTTTTATAGCTGTTAGAGTCTGCTTGTGCCTTGGGCGGCGTTACAGGCTTTATTGTTTTTTTAATTTTTACAATCGTGTTTGCAGCAGGAATAATTGGTTTTTCAAGCTTTTTCAACAGCGTGGCTTGCTCGTGCTGGTTGCTATTTTGTCCTATTGCTGGCAATGATTTAGGCGGCGTCATACTAACCATATATGCTTTAATTGGGGGAGTGTCTGTCACTATTAATTTGGGGGTTTTAACATTCATTAATATTGAAAAAATTATCCCGTGGAGCAGTAATGAAATAATAAGAGGCCAGCGCCACGTTGTCACAATATTTGTTCCCTAAACAATAAGTGTTCCCTATAACACTAATTTAATATGACCACATAGGCGCTACAAAGTTCCTAATATTAACAGCATGTTATTATTTTTCTTAGCATTGACCAAATATTTAAACTCTTGTTTTAAAATGGGTGTAATAAGAATTATGCAACTGCTCATTATCTATAACCTTAAATCAGCTAGAGAAATGAGCATGTTGTAGCATATCTCACTACAGGCAAACTTTATTGTCTCTGCACAAGCTAACAATACTGCCCTGCTGCGAAGCCGCAGCTCCAAGCATATTGGAAGTTATAGCCGCCTAGCCAACCGGTTACGTCGGTTACTTCACCAATAAAGTACAGCCCTTGGGCTTTTTTCGCTTCAAAGGTTTTTGAGCTGAGTTCGTCGGTGTCTATACCGCCTAGAGTTACTTCCGCTGTGCGGTAACCTTCGGTGCCGTTGGGTTTAATTTGCCAGTTATGAATGTAATTAGCTAGATCGTCAATTTGGCTATGGGTGAGCTGATTTACATTGCAATCTGGAATGGCTTTACTCTCATGCAGTATTTCAATAAAGCGTTTTGGCAAAATAGTCGCAAGGCTATTTTTTAATGATTTTTGTGCTTGGGTTTCTCGCCATGTTGCTAATTGCGCTGTTAAATCAAGCTCTGGTAACAGGTTTATAGTCACTGCTTGCCCTGCTCGCCAAAATGAGCTGATTTGTAATATTGCGGGGCCTGATAAACCACGGTGAGTAAATAGGATGTTTTCTTTAAAACTGGTGCCGTCTTCACTGCTGACGATACATGGCACGCTAATACCCGATAGCCCTTCAAAGCGGTCTTTATCATGTTGGTGCAAGGTAAATGGTACAAGTGCTGCCATGGTCGGTAATACTTTTAAGCCAAATTGCTCAGCAATTTTATACCCTATTGGTGTTGCGCCTAGTTTTGGCATGGTTAAGCCACCAGCGGCAACAACGAGTGACTCACAGCTGTATGACTGTTGTTCTGTGATCACGAGATAGCCAGTAGCGGTTTTTTCAACGCTAAGCACTTCGTTACGCAGCGCAACATTAACACCCGCCCACTCGCACTCTGTTAGCAAAATATCAACGATATCTTGTGCGCTATTGTCGCAAAATAACTGCCCAAGGGTTTTATGGTGATACGCCAAACCGTGTCTGTCCACCAGCTCAATAAAATCATGCTGGGTATAACGGCTCAAACACGATTTTACAAAGTGTGGATTACCACATAAATAATTCTCAGGGCTGGCGTTTTCATTGGTGAAGTTACAACGTCCGCCGCCGCTGATGAGAATTTTACGACCAGGCTTTTTGCCCATATCAAGCACTGTAACACTGCGGCCACGGTATCCTGCTTGTGCTGCACACATTAGACCTGCGGCTCCGGCACCGATCACTATTACATCTACTTGGGTCATTTGTTCATCTCATGAGGAAATTTTTGCAATTGTAGCAAATTTAAAAGTACAAACTGAGCGGTATTTCACTATTTTATTATTAACAACAAAGTCTGAAAAAATAAATGTTCACCTCGCTATTCCACAAATTAATTAATACTTTATAACCACTACAACGACATAATAAAAGTCATAAAATCGTATTTAGCCATATAAACATCCCGATATAACTAAAATAGAGACATTAATAATAAAACGTTATTTTAACTATTTTAACAGATCATTTACTTTTGTTCCCCTTCACGACAATTCATCGTGAAGCTTAATAACAATCTAGGGATAATTATGACAACAAGAAAAACATTTAAAAAATGCGCTGTAGCGCTTACTGTAAGCGCAATATTTGCAGCGACATCAAGCATGGCAAATCCTAGCGAAGCAATAACACCATCTATTGCTGACATAACAACAAAACTACAAAGCCAAGCTCCTCTCGGTACACGTTTTATCATCAAATATAAAAATAACGCTGATGAAATGAGCACAATGTCGGCTGCTGAAACTAGCCCACAAATGATGAATAAAAAGGCCCAAGGCTTTGTTAAAAACTTTACCAGTAAAAAAGGAAAAGTTAAGGCGCAATATATCCGTGCAATGGCATTGGACAATCATCATGTTATGCGTGCAAATAAAAAACTAAGCGCTGACGAAGCCCAACAATATATGCAAGAAGTAATGGCTTCAGGCAATGTTGAATACATTGAAATCGACCAGATGTTAAAACCATTTGCAACGCCTAACGATCCTCGTTATGACGACCAATGGCATTACTATGAGCAAGCTGGCGGGTTAAACCTTCCAACTGCATGGGATACCGCAACAGGTAGCGGTGTAACAGTGGCAGTATTAGATACTGGTTATCGTCCACACATTGATCTTAATGCCAATATTTTACCTGGCTACGATATGATTTCGGATACATTTGTCGCAAATGACGGCGGCGCACGCGATAGTGATGCACGCGATCCAGGTGATGCAGTATCTGCCGGTGAGTGTGGTAATAATAACAGTGCACAAGGTTCAAGCTGGCACGGAACCCATGTTGCAGGTACTGTTGCAGCCGTTACGAATAATGGCGAAGGTGTTGCTGGTGTTGCTTATGATGCTAAAGTTGTTCCGGTACGCGTACTTGGTAAATGTGGTGGTTTAACATCTGATATTGCCGACGGCATTATTTGGGCTTCAGGCGGGTCAGTTTCTGGCGTACCAGCTAATGCTAATCCTGCTGATGTCATCAACATGAGTTTGGGTGGCAGCGGCTCTTGTAGCTCAACAACACAAAACGCGATTAACCAAGCACGTAATAACGGCACTGTAATTGTCATTGCCGCAGGTAATGATAACGACAATGCTAACAACTATAACCCTGGTAACTGTAATGGCGTAGTAAATGTTGCATCGGTTGGTCGTAATGGTGGGCGAGCTTACTACTCAAACTATGGTACATCTATCGATGTTGCAGCACCTGGTGGCGCGCAAAGCTTTGCTAATGATTCAGAAGGTGTTTTATCTACACATAACTCAGGTTCATCAAGCCCTTCTAGTGACAGCTATCATTACTCACAAGGTACATCGATGGCAGCACCTCATGTTGCTGGTGTTGCTGCTCTTATTAAACAAGCAAAGCCAACTGCAACGCCTGATGAAATTGAAAGCATATTAAAATCAAGCACTCGCTCATTCCCTGCCACATGCAATAACTGTGGTACTGGTATTGTTGACGCTGCAGCCGCAGTTGCTGCTGCAAGCGGTGGTACTACACCACCCGTTGGCGGCAATGAGTTACTTGATGGCCAAGCTCAAACGGGCCTAAGTGGCGCTGCGAGTAGTGATACTTTTTATACAATGACTGTACCAAGTGGCGCAAGTAATGTGACTTTCACTATGAGTGGCGGAACGGGTGATGCAGATTTATATGTACGCTCAGGTAGTAAACCCACTACATCAACTTATGATTGTCGTCCGTATAAAGGGGGTAACAGCGAAGAGTGCTCTATAGACAGCCCAACTGCTGGTACATATCATGTGATGGTACGTGGTTACTCGGCTTACTCAGGCGTGAGTTTAGTTGGTAATTTAACAACCTCTGGTAACACAGGTAATCCACAAGCAGGTGGTGGAACTGTATCTGATATTTCAGCTAATGCAGGGCAATGGAAACATTATACCCTTGATGTTCCAGCAGGAATGGCAAGCTTTACCGTAACAACGTCTGGTGGCTCAGGTGATGCAGATTTATTTGTTAAGTTTGGCAGCCAACCAACAGGCTCTAGCTATGATTGCCGCCCATATAAAAACGGTAACGCAGAGACATGTACGTTTAGCAATCCTCAAGCAGGAACTTGGCACATGAGTGTGAATGCTTATAAAACCTTTGCCGGTTTAACGCTTGACGCACAATACCAGCCTTAATTAGCAATAAGGCATAGGGTTTGTATTAAACTCTATGCCTATAAGTGCTATTTGCCAGTTCCCTTGGTAACTTTGGCCGAATGAAAGTTCGGCTTTTTTAGCTCTTTTTTAAAGCTTTTCAAGTACCGCTTCTGCGCGACTTACTGCAAACTCTTTATCTTGTTCAACAAATAAACCTGTGACTTGCTGATCTTCAACAATCATTGCATAACGCGTTGAGCGTACACCACCAAATGCAGCAGTGTCTTTATCTAAACCAAGTGCTTTGGTAAAGCTAGCATCGCCATCGGCAAGCATCTCGATTGCTTGAGCATTATGTTGCTCACCCCATGCTTTCATTACAAACGCATCGTTTACTGATACACAGTAAATAGCGTCAACGCCTTTGGCTTTTATTTTATCTGCTAGAGTAATAAATTCAGGTAAATGTGCATTTGAACACGTAGGTGTAAACGCGCCTGGCACTGCAAATAACACCACTTTTTTACCTGCAAAAAGTGTTTCATTGGTAAGTGTTTGCATACCGTCGTCAGTAAGCTGTGTAAGACTAACGGCTGGTAATGTTTGACCTTGAGAAATCATGATATTTCCTTTTAAAGTGATGGGTTTTGAACAACACCAAAATAGCACAAAAGCGCAACCAACCCTAACATCGAGTTGCGAGTAATTGTGCCTTTGCAAGCAAAGTTACAATCCTAAACTACTGCGAATAGTATGCATTTGCTGCTGTAAACGCTGATGAATATCAGCCACTAATAAACTGGATTCACTCACCTGCCCTTTCATACTTTGCATTGACTGGCTGAAGTTCTCTAACAATGAGTTTTGCTGCTTTGCCAACTCCATGGCATCAAAAGCGACTTTATTAGCATCCTGTGCATTATGAGCTACCCCTTCGGAGTTTCGTTTCAGCTCTTGGGCATTATCGGTTTGCAATTGAGCATCATCAGCTAATGCTGATATTTGCGTTGACACCATAGTTGAGTTTTCACTCAATAGATTGAGCTGGTTATTAATATCACTCAGCGAACCTTGTGTTTGCCGAGCTAACTTGCGCACTTCATCTGCAACCACAGCAAAACCACGGCCATGTTCACCTGCGCGCGCTGATTCGATCGCAGCATTGAGTGCCAGCAAATTAGTTTGATCTGCAATATTGCGGATCACTTCAATAACTTTCCCTACATCTTGTACACCACTGAGCAACTCTTGCAAGCTATGTAAACCTTGCTCCACCCGCTGTTGTGTATTTGAGCTAGCACTGAGCATGTTTTGGGCAAACCCTAAACTTTGCTCCATTGCTGAAAACGTATGCTTGGCGTTATCTGCTACTTTGCCGTTTATATCGTTTACTTGCTCACCAATATGTTGAATATCAGCCAATAATTCTTGATTTTGTTCAACTTGATGATGACTGGCATCTGTTTGCTGACTTATCGTATGTAGATGCTCGCTCATTTCTTGCATAAAATCGTTAATCACCTTGAGCATTTGTGCACGCTCTTCAGCCTCTAACCGTTGACGCTCAATTAACTGGTTAAAGTAACTAGCTATTTCACCAACTTCTGTTTTTGAGTTACTACTTTCAATATTTTTTAATTCGTTACTTTCGATTAAAAATGCAAAGCCATCACGTAATTGACGAAGCGGGGTTAATACTTGATTTCGCTGTACAAAGTAAACACCAACAGCCAATACAACCAACATGCCAATGGCAATACAAAACACTACAAATACTCGCTGCTTTAACGTACCTTGCTGAATTTTAAGTTGCTGCTCAGCATTTATCACCGTGTCAGAAAGTGTACTGATCTGTTTGCGCAGAGCCTGTATGCCTGTTTGACGCTGCTGAGCTTGTGCAATGGTGTTCTCTAAATCACGTGGGTAGCGGTTCGGCCAGCTTCTTAGCTCAGCCTTAATTTCACCTGCTAAATCTTCGGCTTCTTCATCTATAAACAAACTATCTTCATCAACTTCACTCATAACGCCCAAGTTTTCAAGCTCGTCAATCTGCTTTGCTAAACGGTTTAAGTTAGCAATACTTTGTTGTAAGTTGGTTTGTGTGTCTTGATCAAAACTAAGCATTAGCTGATAAGTAAACAACGACAAATTTGTCACTTCGCGGTAGTAATCACTGCCAAGCTGATAATAAGCCTGAGCGTTAGTATTTTGTTGCCCTGCTTTGTTAGCATAACCAATTAAAGAAGAAGCTGAGCCCGCCATTTGCCTAAGTGCATTATCAAGTAATGCTGTTTCATTACCTGACAGTTTACCTAAAGCACGATACTTACCTTTTATATCAGTATCGAGTTGGCTTAATTGCAGATCTAACTGTTGTTTTAAATCAATTGGTAAAATAGCAAGTTGGGTGTCTTTTACTTGGCTAATTAAATCCGACGCTTTCCCTAAATACTGACTATCGCCCTGTGCTAAGTAATCTTCTAGTAAGCCTTTTAAATCAACGAGTATTTTATTTTTTAATTGATTATAAGATTGGTCTTGTTGTTCGAGTTTAACTAAGGTTTGACTTGCCCAGTACAAGGTTCCGCCTAACAGCAGGCTAGCCAATGCCAGCAAAATAGCCAGCAACCGAGTGAATGATGACACGCGCATGAAATTAAATTCCTTTGGGTAACTGCGCGTACACTATTAACTATTTATGACAGTTTAATGAAAATCGATATGAAACTCTTATAACTTTATGGGAACAAAAATAAAAAATACGAATAAAGCCTCACACCATGGCGGCTTTGACATACACATCAAAGCGATTCTTTTTGGTTTTAATCTGCATGCTAGGCGTCTGATTATTTAAAAATGGTGCGTAATCAGGCCGCTTAACAACCACTCGCTTACTAGCCAGTGGGTAGGCAAATGCGAGTAAGTCATCAGCATCATTATCTGCGCCAACCAAGTCTTGAAACACCCGCATTTCTTTTTTAACCAGTGCTGACTTTTCACGGTGTGGAAACATTGGATCCAAATAAACTACATCTGGCATACTTTCGCATTGCGCGAGTAAGGTATGACTTGAGCCAAACACTAGGCTCATGTTTTGCTTCATCCACGGACCAATTTCATTATCGCTATAAGCACGTTGCAAACCATCATAAAGTAATGCTGCAACAACCGGATGGCGCTCATGTAAAATCACTTTACAACCCAGTGATGCTAACACAAAACCATCACGGCCAAGCCCTGCGGTCGCATCTAGAACAACGGGGGTCGCTCCTTTATTTAAACCCACCGCTTTAGCAATTGATTGCCCTTTACCGCCACCGAATTTACGCCGATGAGCAACAGCCCCAGTTACAAAGTCAACGCTAATAGCGCCAAGTTTTGGTTCATCGGTTTTTCGTAAGCTTAAGCCTTGATCATCATAATGAAGTGAAAAGCCTTCGCTTTGTGCCGCCCACTCAGCGAGCCCAAAACGCAGCTCAATTTCATTAAGATAAGGACGTACTTCTTTAAAAGGACACTGTATAACCAAAATAAACTCCGACCGTAAATAGCTTGCGAAGTATATCAATTGCTTAACGCTATAGCACTAAAATAGCTCAATATCAGTTTGCGAAGTAACGTCTTGAGAGTGCTCTGACGCGGCTGTGTTGCTCAAGCTTTCTATCAATTCGCTGCGCGACTCAATAATGTGATTGAGCTGATGCTTAATAAAAGCCAAGTCATCATTCAAGATAGTTAACTGTAATTGTGTTTGCTCTAATTGCTCAACCTGCAATGCCAACGCTTGGTTCGCAGCAAAAGCGGGATCTTGCTGCATAAGTGCACGTAATTCAGATAACTGAGTTGTCAATTTAGCTACGGTTTCTTCACGCGCCTCGCTACTGACAAATAATTGCGAAGAAAGCTCATTGAAAGCATTACCAACCGCATGCGCTTGGGCTAGCGCCATTTCCTTTACTTCCATATCTTGAATTTTGGCATTGGTCACCTCCAAAATATGCGGGAATAAATCTTTATAGCGACCATACAGCACAACATCATCTAAAGGCATATTTTTAATTAAAATAGACACTTTAGGATAATTAACAATAGTACGACTACTAAAATCAACAAAGCGATTAGAGTAACGGTGCTTTTCTAATAACTCTTGCTCTAACGGACAAACACCACCGTCATCAGTACACACAACTCCTACATCTTGATACCAAAATGCCACAACCACATCGAGATTCAGCGGTCGGAAGAATTCAAAAAAATAGGCCGATAATGATTGCACATCATGGGCGTGATAGGTTTGCCCAACATAACGCATTATGCGCCCCATATCGCCGGAGTCAGTCATGGCGATTTCAGCAGTGCTCTGCGCGCGCGCAACATCATTTTTTAACTTAATAGAATGCTGACGATATTGATACAACACCCGAATACGCGCCATTAATTCTTCTGCATTAAAGGGCTTTACAATGTAATCGGCAGCACCGGCATTATAACCTTTAACACGTTCTGGTAATTCGCTTTTACCCGACAAAAACATCACTGGAGTATCTTTGGTTTGCTCATTACTTTTCAGCTCACGACACACTTCGTAGCCTGTTTTACCCGGCATTTCAACATCCAATAAAATAATGTCAGGGCTATATTTATAAGCTTGCCTTAAACCTTCTTCGCCATTTTTAGCATGAATTAACTGACAAAACCCCGCTAATGATTCCTCTATTACACGATGAACATATTTATCATCATCGATCGCCAGTACCAGTTTTGTCATGCCCAATTCCTTTTTATTAATTACTTAAAAAAGCATAGTACGGAGCCCTGATTTTGCGACAATTTATTACTCTAAATAGTAAAAAAGCGCCAAACGGCGCTTTTCAAGATTAAATATACGTAGTGCTTAAGCTGCAATACCACTGTGGCGCAATAGTGCATCGACACTTGGCTCACGACCACGGAAGTTTTTAAACAACTCCATTGGCTCTTCACTGCCGCCTTTTTCTAAAATATGCTGCATAAAGGCTTGCCCAGTTTCTGGGTTAAAAATACCTTCTTCTTCAAATTTGGAAAACGCATCAGCTGAGAGCACTTCGGCCCATTTATACGAATAATAACCTGCGCTATAACCACCAGCAAAGATATGGCTAAAACCATGTTGAAAACGGTTAAACTCTGGTGCTTTAACAACTGATGTATGGCTACGTACTTCATCTAAACGCGCTTGAATTTGGCATTCTTCACCCGCTTGATAATCGTTGTGAATTCTAAAATCAAATAACGAGAACTCGATTTGACGCAGCATTTGCATGCCTGAGTTATAGTTTTTAGCTGCTAGTAGTTTATCCAATAACTCTTTAGGCAATGACTCGCCCGTTTCATAGTGACCTGAAATAAAGTTAAGTGCTTCTTCTTCATAACACCAGTTTTCTAAAAACTGACTTGGCAGCTCAACGGCATCCCATGCAACACCATTAATACCCGCAACTGGCGCGGCATCAACTTGGGTTAGCATATGGTGAATACCATGGCCAAACTCATGGAATAAAGTGGTGACTTCATTATGAGTAAACAGTGCAGGCTTATCGCCTACCGCTTTATTAAAGTTACACACTAAATACGCTACAGGCGTTTGTAACTCGCCATTGGCGCGTACTTTGCGACCCATGCAGTCATCCATCCACGCACCACCGCGTTTGTGATCACGCGCGTATAAATCAAGATAAAAACGGCCACGCAGAGTATTGCTACTGTCGTAAATTTCAAAAAAGCGTACATCTTTATGGTAACTATCAATGTCTTTTAACTCTTTAACACTAATACCAAATAAACGATTTACTGTTTCAAACAAGCCGCTTAGTACTTTATCTGCGGGGAAATACGGGCGCAGTACTTCGTCTGATATTGCGTATTTCTCTTGCTTAAGCTTTTCACCGTAATAACCATAATCCCACGCAGCGAGTTGCTCAATGCCATGTTTTTCTTTGGCGTAAGCTTGCAGCTCAGCGAGCTCTTGCTCAGCTTGTGGTTTAGATTTAGCGGCTAAGTCTTCTAAAAATGAGAATACTTGCTCTGGCGTTTCAGCCATTTTAGTGGCTAATGATTTTTCAGCATAACTGGCAAAACCTAATAGTTGCGCAATTTCATGACGCAGCGCGAGTTCTTCACTCATGATCTCAGAGTTATCAAACTGACCAGCGTGTGGGCCTTGATCAGATGCGCGTGTTGCAAATGCCGTATACGTCTCTTCGCGTAATTCACGGTTATCAGCATAAGTCATGATCGGTAAGTAAGACGGGAAATCAAGGGTAAATACCCAGCCGTCCAATTCTTTGCTTGCTGCTGTATCTGCCGCTAACGCTAACGCCGACTCAGGTAAACCTGCGAGTTCGCTTTCATCAGTAATGTGCTTTTGCCAAGCCAATGTGGCATCCATCACGTTATTGCCAAATTTAGCCGCAAGTTCTGATAAACGTGCGCTGATCTCGCCGTAGCGCTTTTGCTGCTCAGGCGCCAAGGCGATGCCCGATAATTCAAAGCTACGCAATGCATTAGTAATAGTTTTTTGTTCTGCCGTACTTAACGTTTTAAACTCATCACTGTTGTGTAGTGCGTTGTAGGCTTCATACAACCCTTGGTGTTGACCAACAAAGGTTGAATACTCTGAGATAAGTGGTAAACATTGTTCGTACGCTTCACGTAATTCATCGCTATTAACTACGGAGTTCATATGCGATACCGGAGAAAACATTCGCGATAATTTATCGTCAACTTCTTCAAGAGGTAACACTAAGTCCTGCCAAGTGAATGATTTATTAGCCAGCACTTCGTCTATTTTAGCGCGGCATTCGCTAATACCCGCTTTTAGCGCCGGCACAACATGCTCTGGCTTAATTTTTGAAAACGGTGGTAAGCCTTCAAGGCCTATTAGTGGGTTATTTTGTAAATCGCTCATGTTAGCTCTCAAATCGTTTCGAATATGATTTTTAAGTTGGGGCGTACGTCTCGAAATACAAGGGGCTTTTAACGGGTCTGCCATGTGTTATTATCAGAGAAATACGTTTTATATAAACTTGAGGACTAAAGATGGCTCAGCATTTTGATTACATTGCGATTGGCGGCGGCAGCGGCGGGATAGCGTCAGCTAACCGTGCAGCAATGCGTGGCGCGAAAGTGGCACTAATTGAAGCAAAACATATGGGTGGAACCTGTGTAAATGTAGGTTGTGTACCAAAAAAAGTAATGTGGCATGGCGCTCAAGTTGCTGAAGCAATTAACTTATACGCCCCTGATTACGGCTTTAATGTTGAAGTAAAAGAATTCAACTGGAGTAAACTAGTAGAAAGCCGTGAAGCCTATATTGGCCGCATTCATAAGGGTTACGATAATGGCCTTGCTAAAAACGGCGTAACAGTTATTAAAGGCTTCGCTAAATTTATTGACAGTAAAACAGTCGAAGTAGACGGCGAGCACTACACCGCCGATCATATTTTAGTGGCCGTAGGCGGTCGCCCTAGCATTCCAAATATACCAGGTGCTGAACACGGCATCGATTCAAATGGCTTTTTTGAGCTGAATGAACAACCAAAACGCGTTGCCGTTGTTGGTGCCGGTTATATCGCGGTAGAGATTGCCGGTGTACTACATAGCCTAGGTACAGAAACCCATTTATTTGTTCGTAAAAATAAACCACTGCGCACCTTTGACCCATACATCATCGACACCCTTGTTGATATTATGGCCAAAGAAGGCCCGACGCTGCATACCGAATGCTCACCAAAAGAAGTAGTTAAAGAAAGCGATGGCAGCTTAACTATCCACTTTGAAAATGGCTACAGTCAAAATGTTGATCAAGTCATTTGGGCCATTGGCCGTACACCGACGACTGATAAGATTAACCTAGTCGCAGCGGGTGTTGAAGTAAACGAAGGCGGTTACGTTAAGGTAGACGAGTACCAAAATACCACGGCTAAAAATGTTTATGCTGTGGGTGATATCATCGAAGGCGGTATAGAGCTTACCCCTGTTGCAGTAAAAGCAGGCCGTACTTTATCAGAGCGTTTGTTCAATAAAGACCTGCCAGATGATTTAAAAATGGATTACAGCTTAGTTCCTACCGTGGTATTTAGCCACCCGCCAATTGGTACCATTGGTTTAACTGAGCAAGAAGCAATTTCGCAGTACGGCAACGAGAACGTAAAAGTGTATAAATCAAGCTTTGCTGCTATGTACACTGCGGTTACTCAGCATCGCCAAGCATGTAACATGATGCTAGTGTGCGCAGGCCCTGACGAGATAGTTGTAGGCTTACACGGCTTAGGTTTTGCGGTTGATGAAATGATCCAAGGCTTTGCAGTAGCTATGAAAATGGGCGCAACCAAAGCAGATTTTGATGCCGTTGTTGCGCTGCACCCAACTGGCTCAGAAGAGTTTGTTACTATGTAAATTTTTCTCTGGAAAAGTGAAACTTTACATTTGCTAACTCTGGAAAACGAACTAAGCTGACCAAGTAACGTACAATTTTTGGTCGGCTTTTTCATGCTCACAATAGTTCAATCAGATGATTTTAAAACTGAGATCCAAACTCCCTTTTGCAAAACAAAATCAAGCATTCAGCTAAAAGGCTTTCCAACTTTTTATGAAGATGGTGAATACGTCATGCCAATAAACCTTTGGATGAATCACCTCATTAACGTTAAGCGCGCAAAAAACATCAATTCAAACGTTCGTGCCATAAGTCGATATTGGCGCTTTTTAAAAAGCCATGAACTCTCTTGGAAAGACTTTCCAACTATCAAATCAAATAAGCCCACATATATTTTCCGAAACCAAGATCTTTTGGCCTCAGTGAAAGCCGGTGAGCTAAATAGTTCAACAGCAGCTGTATATATGAACCATATAATTAAATTCTACGAGTGGGCATATTACGAGAGGTTAATTAACTTCTCTAAGGAAAATAAACCATTTGAAGTAGAGTTTGTTAGCATCAAAACGACTGGGATGCTTGCGCATATCAATCGTAATTATGTTGTTAGAAGCTCAGACTTAAGGATCAGGGTCCCAAGGCGTACACCAGAGCAAAGCTTGAATCCCCTTACAGAAGATGAGGTAAAATTATATTCGCGAGCACTCAAAGAACAGTCAATTGAGTTCCAAATACATCAACTATTACAACTCATGTGCGGCCTTCGTATAGAAGAAGCCTGCACCTTTCCTGCTAATCTAGTGAATAGATGTGACCCGAATAAATACCATATTCAAGTTAGTATAGGACCTCATAACGGTGTACTCACCAAATTTGGCTCAGTCAGAACTATCGAAATTCCAACACTGTTAATGAACAAGATGCATCGCTACTTGATTAGTGAGCGTCGCCAGAAAAGAGAGTCTAAAACCGATAAACCGATTACGGAATTATTAATTACCAATCGAGGTAAACCATATACTACCAATGCAATACAGCGTCACTTTAGCTTAACTCGTAATTACATACGCAATGAGCTAAATACCCACTTTCAGCATAGAACTCACGATTTACGTGCAACTTACGGTACATTTCGCCTTGCGTCCCTTTTAGACGAAAAAGTTGGGTTGTCACCATTCGATGCTATGTCATTAATCATGGGGTGGATGGGACATAAAGATGAGAAAACAACTTGGCGATACCTGAACTTTATAAACCGAAGCAAGGCATCGATACGTGCAGTTTGCTTTTTAGATCAAGTTATGGAGTCAGTCATTAATGAGGATCTCTCGTGATTAACAAATCAAATTTAAATATTGACCTTAAACTTAAGTTAAATATTTATGGTGATCAATTTGTATACCCAGACTTTCAAAGATTTAGATACAAAGGCGTGCCTAAACTTTTTGAAATGCATCGGGGTACTTTGCTTAACCGAGACAACCAAATTATTAAGTGGTATCAAGCATTCAAAGCTAATACAGAATATACTGACACAACAATGAATACCCTTTTTAGAACATTTACACGGTATGTGAATATTTGTGACAGTATTCCAGTAAATCCAGATTCAAAAGAGGGTATCAATGCATTTGAAACAGCTCTAGTTCACAGCGTTAGAATTGGCAGCAAAAGTTCAAACACAGCAAAAGGTGAATTAAGTAGTATAAGAACAATAATGAAGATGCTAGATCACCCTGTTGATGAGTGGTTTTCTAAATTCAAACTATTTCGCAGCCAAATAAATCCAACTCAAGCATACTCAGAATCTGAATTGAAAAAGTTAATTAAAATACTAAAAGAACTATATTTTCAGCTTTCCAAGCAAATTCAAACCTCACCTAAAGAATACATTCAAGCAAGGAGAAGCGACCAATACGCGAACTTTTCTTTTAATAAAATCGAAGTGCCTGTAAGTGGTGCTATTACCAAGTGTTACTGTGCTGCATATTTCTTACTTGCCTATTACACATGGGCAAACGCTAGTACGATAAGAGATATGGATATCCCCAAATCTTCACAAAAAAAGGGACAGCAAGGTAAGTGGTTTGTGCAAACAGCGTTAAAGAAGAGAGCTAATAAATTTGTTACCATCGAGCTCGGCGATAATCTTAGCACAGACATTCCAAAGCATGCGCTAAATTTTATTAATGACCTTATCACCCTTACGCACGTGCTGTTTCCAGATGCCAATAGACTACTTCATCAATGTCTTAACGGGATAAATAAGCCCTTGTGCCCAACGCATATTCGTTCCAATATGAATTGGCTAATTAACATATTCGATTTGACTGATGACAATGGTCAACAACTTAGGCCTGAAGCTAAACGCTTTAGAGCTACAGGTGCATCTAATTACTTAGCGCTCACAGGAAACTCACTCGAAACATCCATGTTGCTCAATAACACACCTGATGTAGTGCGAAAACACTATAGCAGAGGTAACGAGTCAGAAAATAACGCCCAACTTCAAGCCACAGCTAACACCTTAGAAAATGCAATTAAATGTGGTGATATTAGTAGAGCACGAGAACAAACTCTTGAGCAAATGAATCTAGAAATACTACCCTATGATGAATTCGTAAACCGCTATGCTAAATCAGGGAATGGTCAAAAAACACCTTTAGGTACAGGTTGCAAAGACCCCTTTGATAACCATGGAGATCGTTTTCGAAGAAAGGCCTCAATCGATAGTGTGGACATGAGTCATCTCGCTTGTGCTGATTTATTGAATTGCTTTTCTTGCCCAAACCAAGTGCTGGTTGAAGAAGTTGATGATATCTGGTGTTTATTGAGCTTTTACGAAGCATTAGAGGATGCCAAAGAAGATCACCTCAACATGTCACACTTTAAAAACAATTTTGATCGAGTACTAAGCAAAATAAAGCAAGTGCTTTTTAGTATCGACTTAAAAGTACGCAGGCAAGCTGAGCGGAAGCTACATACCAATGGTCGTCACCCTTTTTGGCCCGATACGCTTAATTTGGTTTTATAAGAGGTGATTATGAGGCCACTACTAGCTACTCCAGAGGAAATTATAAAAGAGAACACTGTTCTTGTAGAGCGTGCAATACAGTATTATAAAAGTAAAGATTGGGATAACCTCAACAAAACCCCTGTAATGATAGATCAGGATGGGAACGTTTTAAGCCATTTCGGCGACCAAACCTGGGATGTAACACATTATATAGATGTCAAAATTGTTTCGAAAAAGCGGGCTTCTTTTACTCATTTAACAACCATTTCCTTGTTGCAAGAACAAAAATTACTCGCATTCCTTGGTTTATTTGCGGTTGGTACCCTAAGGCAAGGAGCAACGATTAAAACTACAACATTTTTAGAGAGAAATCTCAATTTAACCCAAGTATATAAATACATAGAATCTATCAAAGCAGATTCGATTTGTGTTCTGAACCATCCCATACAGTTTTCTAGGTTTTGCGAATATTTAAAGTCACTTAAAATGAGTGGACCATATATTTCTAAACTCATTGTTGCATTAAATTGGATTCAGGCTGTAAGAAAACAAACCCCCATAAAACTATCATTACCTTTGACGACATCAATTACAGAATTAGGCCGTCAATTAGGTTGCCCAACCAAACTAGAAAGTGAGCAGTTTTACGCTATACCATCACGCTTGATGCAACTCATATACTCAAAGGCTATCGAGTATATAGATACTTACTATCCTATTCGAGATACATTATTAGCTATCCAGACCGAGCAACAAGATAACTATGAAATAGGCAAGGCTGTTGTCGACAGAAAAATAAAAACAGGCCAGTGGAACTGGCTCACATCAAATTCACCTCACTACAAAGCTGAAATAACCAAAGCTAAACCACAAAAGCCAACTGACATACTTCAAAGTTACGCTTCAAACATTGAAATTAAGGGATTAATTCCCCTCAAGATCACTGAATTTGATTGGCTGTATTCTCACATTTTAATGTGTTGTTTTTTAGTTTGCGGTGCGTTTTCTGGTATGAGAAGAAGCGAGCTTTATGGACTACATTCTGATAGCTTTAAAACATTAAAACTTAAAGAACAGACATTTTATTCTTTGCAATCAATGCATAGTAAAATGACTCCTGCAGTTCCAGAAAAAGCTGAGTGGCTAACATCTCCAATAGCAGGAAAAGCGATAGAACTCGCATCAGCTTTAACTCAGAATATGCGTATTCAGCTAATGCTCTCTGATGATAGGCTGGATAACGAGCGTGCCTCCAGTATTTGGTTAGTACAGAAACTAAAAAGTCGAACACCAAACATATTTACAGGACCTCCTTTTGTCAAGCACTATCAAAGACTTGTAAAGGAAGCTGGCGCTATTGTAAACGAGCAAGACTATGAAGAATTTAAGCTTCTAAACCCCAACCTAAACATACACGCCTACAAACAGAAAATTATTGTTGGCAAACCATGGGCATTGACAACTCACCAACTCAGACGAACCTTTGCAGTATTTGGTAAACGCTATAATTTACTTTCTGACGTTGCCATTAAACAACAGTATAAGCATATATATTTACCAATGTCTCAATGGTACTCAGAAGGAGGCGTAGCAGCCAAAATAAAACATGTAAAAGTGGACTCAGAACTCAATAATTTACTTCAAGAAGTAGATAGAGAAGTCACTACACAACTGCTGCATCAGTGGTATAACTCAGATGACAAGCTATTTGGTAAGAAAGGTATAGATGTTGTTAAAGATAGAGAAAATACCGCTGTAAAATACTCATCTTGGGATGCATTATATGCTCAAGTATCTGCTGGTAGAATATCTATTGCTGGTACACTTCACTCCTACTGCATGGCTGGTTATGAATGCAGAATGGAAAAGGTAGTATCACCAACCAACTGCTTTAACTGTGAAAACGTTGTTATAGACGAAACAAAAGCACAAGCTTGGCAAAAACGACATCAGTGGATTGTTGAGACTATAACTGAAATGGAGCAGCATACTAAACTATCTCAATCGCAGCTAAGCCATTTTATTACGCAATTACGTGCAGCTGAAAAGGTTATGGACTACTTTGAGATAAGCTACACTCCATACAAACCCGAAATTGAGATCAGACAGCTTTGAGTAAGTCAGAGAATACAAGGTTAGAGCTTCTAAGCGCAATTGACAGGATACTTTCTGGCGATACAGTACGTATTGATGCCAAACGAGGTTTAAGTGCCATTGCAGTTGAGGAAGAAGCTAACCTTGGTAATGGCTCAGCTTACTATTACTCAGACGTCATTGAAAAAATTAAACTACTAAAATCAAAAGCTATAACAAAAAAGCAAGCACAGCAAAACTCAGATGTTACTAAGTTACGTGAAAAGCTTGCCAACGAGAAACGGTTAAAAGAAAAATATCGAGCGGAAATAGCCAGCTTAAAAGAGCAAATGGCACAAATGGCTTCTACCCACAATGCCCTAGCGCTTTCAAATCACCAGCACTTAAAAAAGATAAATGATCTTGAGTCAGAGTTATTTTTACTGAAGAAAAATTAATATATCTTCAATTGCTTAAAGCATCGCCTAAAAAATGAAACAAGGTTAAATGAGATGTACCCTGATGAAGTTCAACAATTAAAAAGCCATATAACAAATATTGCAGCTCAACATAATGGGTTAGCACTTACGATACTACAATATCAATATAAAGCGGCTGAACTAACAATGTGGAAAAGGTAAAATAATTATTTAACTGAATAAGTACAATTGTCAAAGGCAAGTTTCAACACATGAGCCGATTATTAGTATAGCTGACATTAAATGAATACTATTTAAATAAATTTAAATAAATTTAAATAAATTTAAATAAACATTAAAGCAGGTATTCTGATCGTTTGAACAAACCTTTACATTCCCGCCATTAGCTTCAGCTAAGGCTTTAACTATAGCGAGCCCTAAACCAGCGCCATCACTATGGCGTTGACGAGACTTATCTGATCGATAAAAGCGATCAAATAAATAAGGTAAATGTGCAGAAGGTATTTTCTCACCGGTATTACTCACACAGATACATACTTTTTCAGCAGATGTTATTTCACTACATACCGTAATTGATGACCCCTTCGGTGCATATCTTATAGCATTCGATAACAGGTTTGATAACAATTGACGAAAATGTAGCTTGTCACAATAAAAGCTGATGTTTTCACCTGCTTTATGAAGTATCAGCGATGACTCTTCAGCTAATGCATCAAAATACTCAAACAGCACCTCAATTTCTTCATGGCTGGATAAAATATCTTGGGCTGGTTTAATTAGGCCGTTTTGAGATTTTGCCAGCCAAAGCATGTCGTTAACCATCTTAGTTAGCCGCTCAAGCTCTTCGAGGTTAGAAAATAATAACTCTTGGTACTCTTCGGATTGTCTTTTTTTAGATAGACCAACCTGTGTTTGAGTTATTATATTGGTAAGCGGTGTACGTAGCTCATGAGCAATATCACTGGAAAAATTTGATAGGCGGATAAACTCACCTTGTAACCTGTCTAGCATTGCATTGAAAGATTGCACCATATTAACAAGCTCAATCGGTACTTGGCCTTCATCAAGCCTTACATCCATTTTATTAGTTTGGATATCATGCATTTTCTGGCTTAAACCACGTATTGGGTTGAGTCCTTGATGTATAGCAAACCAAGCCACCAATAAAATGAGTACCGCTGAACCAAACATAATAGCCCAAAGGCTTTGCTGAAATTGATTGAGAAAGTGTAAATGAAAGCTCATATCAATAGCAGCTGTGATCTTATAAAGTTGCTGCTCAGTACTAAAGTCACTCACTAAAGCGCGATAAGTATGTGTGTTTTTTTGCCATTCAACTATGTTGTTTTGGTTAAAACGGTTTGAGGTGGTTACTTTTAAAACAAATTCGCTAAAGTCTGTTGCCGTACTTTTATATATAAGCCTTCCTTGAGCTGTATTAACTTGATAATAAACCCCATGATGACCCGCCACGGCTTGAGATAACGCATTTCTAAGGTTTTTTTCCGACGCGTATGGCTTAGATAAAACGGATTTGACAGACTGTGTGATAACTTTTAATTCACCACTATCTTGTTGTAAAAAATGATGATTTATTGAGCTACTTATAAGCGAAGCGACGAGGGTTAAGCAGCCTATCACTGTCAAAGCAACAAACAATACCACTCGCATTGTTAAAGATAATGGTTTTTCATTAAGGCTCATCGGTTATTACCTCAAGCTTGTAACCCATGCCACGCACAGTGTGTATTAGCTTTACTGGAAAACCATCATCAACTTTACTTCTGAGTCTGCGAATGGCTACATCAATGACATTTGTATCGCTATCAAAGTTCATATCCCAAACTTGAGAAGCGATTAGTGAACGAGGAAGTACTTCACCCTCACGGCGCAGTAATAGTTCAAGTAAACTAAATTCTTTATTGCTTAGGAGTATACGTTGTTCGGCACGAAATACATTCCGCTTTTGAATATTAACTTGTAAATCATAGGTTTGCAAGATGTCTTCGGTTTTATGCGCGTTTCCGCGACGAAGAAGCGTGCGTACCCTTGCTAACACTTCAGAGAATGCAAAGGGCTTTATTAAGTAGTCATCAGCGCCTAATTCAAGCCCTTTTACTCTGTCATCGACACTGTCACGAGCCGATAGAAAAAGAACAGGAACGTCTTTATTCACTTCACGAATAGATTGTAAAATTCGCCAACCAGATACATCTGGCAACATTACATCCAAAATTATGACATCAAATAACTCAGTCATTGCTAAATGATGCCCATCGAGCCCATTACGTGCTAATGAAACTTGAAAACCAGCTTCACTCAGACCTTGCTTTAAGTAATCACCTGTTTTCACTTCATCTTCAACAACTAGTAAGCGCATGCAAAACCTTTATTAAAGTTATAATTATTGTCTGTTATAAGATTATGCCGTATTCACCGTAACAGCAACATGACATCAAGATTACAACTTTGTAATGTTCGCGTCATGTTAAAGACAGGTCTATTTTCTATACTTAATAACTATTCTGCTATGAAGGAGTAAGGAAATGGGGTTTAAAAAGTCATCACAACAGGTTAGCACACCACGAAGACGATTTGTTCAAGGCATAATTGCAGGTGGTGTACTTGCTGCTTTTCCGAGCGTGTTACATGCTGCATCATCTTTAGTAGCAGGAACACTAACAGGCACTGTGCCCGAATTAAGCGGCGAAGTCATAGATCTGGTCATAGATGAATCGCCGGTTAACTTTACCGGCGTAGTACGTATGGCGACAACAATTAATGGTTCTATACCCGCTCCAACCTTGCGCTTAAAAGAAGGTGATGATGTTACTATAAGAGTAACAAATAACTTATCAGTACCGAGCTCTATCCATTGGCATGGCATCATTCTACCTTATCAGATGGATGGCGTGCCAGGTATCAGTTTTAAAGGCATTATGCCGGGCGAAACCTTTATTTATAAATTTAAGCTACAGCAAAGCGGTACATATTGGTATCACTCCCACAGTGGTTTTCAAGAAATGACAGGCATGTACGGTGCATTAATTATTGAACCGCGAGAAAACGATATTATTAGTGCAGATAACGAGCATGTTATTCAATTATCTGATTGGACTGATGATGACCCTATGGCGCTGTTCCGTAAATTAAAAGTACAGAGTGATGTATTTAACTTCAATCAACCTACTGTTCCAGAGTTTTTCGATGACGTTTCAAGCAGCAGTATTTCAAATGCTCTACAGCGCCGAAAAATGTGGAATCAGATGCGAATGAACCCTACAGACTTAGCTGATTTATCTGCATCAGCAATGACTTTTTTAATGAACGGTAGTACTCCAATGGCAAACTGGCGTGGATTATTTAAAGTCGGTGAAAAGCTTAGGTTAAGGTTTATTAATGGCTCTAGTAATAGCTTTTTTGACGTGCGTATCCCCGAGCTAAAACTGACGGTTGTACAAGCAGATGGGCAAAACGTTGAACCAGTGACAGTTGATGAATTTAGATTCGGCCCTGGTGAAACCTATGACGTGATTGTTGAGCCAAAAAATGATGCGTATACGATTTTTGCTCAAAGCATGGACCGCTCAGGTTACGCAAAAGGAACTTTATCAACGGCACCTAATATTGATGCGCCAATACCTGCTCTGGATCCTGTTGAGTGGTTAACGATGACCGATATGATGGGCAATATGACCCACGGCGGTGAGCATTCTGCAATGGCTGGTATGTCAGGCATGAACTCTAAAAAAATGGATCATAGCGCAATGGGCCACGGTGCAATGGCGATGGATCATAGCAAACATGGTATGTCTGAAAACCCATTGGCGGTTGCCAGCTCTAAAGTGCGTCATGCAAAAACGGAGTATGGAGCCTCAGTTGATATGCGCGTTGATATGCCTAGAACAAATCTTGATGATCCCGGTATTGGTTTACGTAAAAATGGTCGCCGTGTTTTAACACTTGCAGATTTACACTCACTTGAAGGGATCACTAACCAGCAAGAGCCAGAAGCTGAAATTGAGCTGCATTTAACCGGCAACATGGAGCGTTATAGCTGGTCATTTGATGGCTTAGAATTTGGTAAAAGCACGCCAGTGCATATGAAGCATAACCAACGTTTAAGAGTTATTTTACAAAACGATACCATGATGACACACCCTATGCATTTGCATGGTATGTGGAGTGATTTAGAAAACGAGCAAGGTGATGTGCAAGTGCGACGTCATACGATACCTGTTCAACCCGCACAAAGAATCAGCTTCTTAACCACCCCTCACGATGTAGGGCGCTGGGCTTGGCATTGTCATTTATTATTCCATATGGATGCCGGCATGTTTAGAGAGGTAGTCGTATCATGAAACAATTAAAACTATCTAAATCATTAGGTTTATTAATGTTAACTGGGGCTTCATTAATTAGCTTCCCTTTATTAGCGCAAAGTGAAATGGCACAAAAGAGTAGCGCTAAGATGCAACCACAAGGGGGAGATGCACCTAAAGATGCAAGAGACCCTCATGCTTACTCTGCGGGAACAACTTTAACAGAAGGCCCATATGTGCTTGAGGGCAATGAGCGATTAACACTCGCTGATGAGCATCCATTTTACGCATTACTAGGCGATCGTCTTGAATATAACGAGCAAGCAAATGCAGGTGTATTTGACTTACAAGCATGGTACGGCACTACCTTTGATCGATTGGTAGTTAAAACTGAGGGGGATTTCAGCGAAGGAAGCCTTGAGGAAAACCAAACCGATATTTTATGGGGTCACGCCGTATCAGCATATTGGGATACTCAAGCAGGTGTTCGTCTTGATTACAATAAAGAAGGTGAAAATCGGCAATGGTTGGCTTTTGGCTTACAAGGTTTAGCCCCTTACTGGTTTGAACTTGATATGACAGCGTACGTAGGTGAGCGAGGCAGTACCGCATTTACGTTAGAGGCAGAGTACGAACTACTACTCACGCAAAAGTTAATTATACAACCGCGAGCCGAAATTACACTTTATGGCAAAAACGATAAACAAAACGAACTTGGAAGTGGCCTATCAAGCAGCGCGATTGGTTTTAGGGTTCGTTATGAGTTTACACGCCAGTTTGCGCCCTATATTGGCGTTGAATGGAGCAATAAATTTGGCAGTACCGCCGACTATGCCACATCAAGTGGACAAAGTAGCAATAACACCGCATTTGTTGCGGGTATTAAATTTTGGTTTTAATCATTTTAAATAAGAGGTAATTATGAAGTTATTTAATTCTGCAGTAGTTATTTTAGGTTTAGTGCTTACATTTTCCGCATCAGCGCATATATCACTCAAGCAATCAACACCTACGCAAGAAGCCATGTTAATGCAAAGCCCAGAGCAACTTTCGTTAACTTTTGGTGGTGAAGTAAGGCTAGCAAAAGTCATCATCAAAGATGAAAAAAATAAATCAATAAACTTTGATTTCAAACCTAGCTCCACCCCAAGCACAGACTTTAATTGGTCGCTGCCGAGTTTAGCACATGGTACCTACACGGTTAAATGGACAGTACTTGGGGGGGATGGACATAAAATGTCAGATTCGTTTTCTTTTATGGTACATCAAAGTGAGTCAAGTAATATGATGCAAGAACAATCTAATGCCCACAGCAAACACAATCATTAAGTAGCAGCATGATACAAGTAAGTGAATGGTCAGTACTTTTACTATTATTAAAGCTAGCAAGCTATAGTGCTTTGGCCGCACTTGCTGGTACTTTTTTAATTCGTTTTATTATCGCCAGTAATTTATCTGGTCATCACTTTATAAGTTTCTCTCAGTATTTAAAGCGCTGGCAAATTCAATGTGTGGCATTGGGTTTTATTGCTGTCATTTTACAAGTACCAATTGAAGCTGGTGCAATTGCAGAATCTGGTGTAGCGGGAATGCTAGACCCTTTTATGCAAGAGATTGTTTGGCAATCAGTTATAGGAGAACAAGCTCTTTTCAGAGGCGCAGCGCTTTTTGTGGCTATGATTGTTGCACTTAATTGGCGCATTAACATAAAGCACCGTTTTGCAGTGGTTATAAATAATACAGTTATGTTGGTTTTGCTTATATCTATTGCATATAGCTTCACTTTCACAGGTCACAGTGCAAATGAAAATGGGTTAGTAAAAAGCATTTTAACTTTTCACCTTCTTGCAATAGCAAGTTGGGTGGGGTCACTGTGGCCACTATATAAAAGCTGTACCATATTATCTGTTCATGAAGTTAAGAAGGTAATGCACCTGTTTGGGCACTTAGCCATCATCGTTGTATTTGTGCTGCTTATTTCAGGTTTAGCGCTTTTGCTTAATTACCTGCATTCGTTATCAGCGCTGTTCACGTCAAGTTATGGGCAATTAATTTTGCTAAAACTGCTACTAGTGAGCGCGATGCTTATGATGGGGGCTTGGCACAAACTAATTTTAGTTCCGAGAATCACCCAAAAACAGCATGTAGGTACACTAAAACGTTCCATCAGTGTAGAAATGCTGATAGCTGCTTTTGTACTTATTACAACAAGCGTGTTCACCACACTTGTTGGTCCCCCAAATTAATTTAATAAAAAGAGAGCAACATGTTTAATAACTCTGCAAAAATAATCATAACATCGCTATTACTTTTTGGCGCATTGAACTCACTAGCTGTAAGCGCACACAAGAATGAGGAACATGCAAATGAGCGTGTGTTATTTGTTGGTACCGATACCCCAGCTGCGCAAGCAGTAAGTGCCTTTCACCAAGCATTAAATCAAAGTGATCAAAAAAAAGCTCGCTCATTATTAGCTGATAACGTCATTATTTTTGAAGGCGGAGGCGTTGAGCGTTCTGCCGATGAATATGCAAATCACCACATGCTAGCGGATATGAAATACCTCAGTTCGGTTAATAGCAAACTATTAGAACATCAGGTTTATATAAGTGGTGATATCGCTTACTCCATTTCGCGAAGTGAAACGATGGGCAGCTACAAAGGTAAAGCCATTAACACAACGGGTATGGAGTCAATGACTCTAAAAAAGACCCGCAATGGCTGGAAAATCACACATATTCATTGGTCAAATTAAGGAAGTAACATGCGATTAACGTACATAACAACTGCACTTTCAGTGATGTTGGCGGTGTCTATATCAGTAAAAAGTATGGAAAACCCACACAGTGTATTGCCAGTCCAAGAGGCCATAGAAAAAGATAAAACAGAGATTGAGTTGACAGTTTATAAAAGTAAAACCTGTGGGTGCTGTAAAAAATGGATTGAGCATATTAATGAAAGTGGCATTAAAACAAAAGCAATAGATGTTGCTGATATGGGGCTAATTAAAGCTCAATATCAAATAAAGCCAAATATGCGCTCATGCCATAGCGCTGTTTCAGCCGATGGGTATGTTTTTGAAGGGCACGTGCCAGCTAAATATATAAAGCAGTTTTTAGCTGAACAACACCCTCAGAAAACGATCGGGCTGACAGTTCCGGCAATGCCTGTTGGCACGCCAGGTATGGAGATGGGCAATCGTTTTCATAAATATAATATTGAAGTACTTACTCAAGATTCACAGCAACATACTTATAAGCATATCAGCAAATACGCAGTGCAGTTTTAACTCTTATGGCATAGTTATTGAATTAGCCGTAAGTATTAATGCGATGATTAAATATATAGTGGGCTTACGCCTTATAAATTGTAAGTAATACCCCTTAGTATAAATAAAATACAAGTTGAACAACTGAAAAGGAGCCATTGTAATGTCACAGTATTTAAAATTTTTCTTAATGATAGCCACATCAACATTAGTCATGTTTGTACTAATGTATTTGAATAGTTATCAGCTAAGCCATGTGTTTTTTAGTGAAACGCGTACCTATATGGCTATTTATATGGGGGCTGCAATGGCGGTAGTTATGCTGTTGTTTATGCTAAATATGTATAAGGATAAAAAGAAAAACAGCGTAGTTTTAGGGATCAGCATTATTAGCTTTGTAGGCGCATTATTTTTAGTACGTTCGCAAATAACGGTCAACGATCAGTCTTGGATGTCAGCCATGATACCGCATCATTCAATCGCTATACTGACTAGTGATAGAGCTAATATCAAAGACAAGCGCGTCCAAGAGCTTGCAACAAATATTATTGAAGCACAGCGTCGTGAGATTAAAGAGATGCAGTGGTTACTGAACGATATAGAAAAAAATGGCCTAGCAGAAACTCAGGAACAAGCACAATCTAGAGCTGTACCGGATTTTAATGCTAAGTAAAATTTTATAAGAATACGTAAAAGGGAGCTAAACATGAGTAAATCAGCAGAGCTTTATAGAATGGCAACAGATGAGCATATTTGCCCATTTGGCTTAAAGTCAAAAGACCTTCTAGAACGCGAGGGTTATGATGTTAATGATCACTTATTATCTTCTCGTGAACAAACAGATAAATTTAAAGCAAAGCACAACGTAGAGACCACACCACAAACATTTATTGCTGATAAACGTATCGGTGGTTATGACGACTTACGTGATTACTTTGATAAGCCAAAAGCTGGACAGCAAGGTACAACTTACACCCCGGTTATTGCAATCTTCGCGGTCGCATTTTTACTAAGTTTGGCATTTAGTTTTGCAATGGGTCATGGATTAATTTCCATGAAAACCGTGGAGCTATTTGTTGCGTTAACTATGGCTGTGTTGGCAATACAAAAACTTCAAGATTTATTTAGTTTCTCAAATTCATTTATCACTTATGACTTAGTGGCGATGAAAGTAGTGAGGTATGCCTATGTTTACCCATTTTTAGAAGCGTTTGTTGGTATTGGAATGATAGCTGGGTTGCCAGCATATAGTATTGCTCCTATTTCATTATTTATTGGTGGTGTTGGTGCTGTTTCTGTTTTTAAAGCCGTATATATAGATAAGCGCAAACTCAAATGTGCATGTGTAGGCGGTGATAGTAATGTACCGTTAGGCTTTATTTCACTTACAGAAAACCTGTTTATGATCGCTGCTGGGATATGGATGCTTGCCAGGTAGAAGGTAAAGTATTTAATTTAAAAATATAATGAACAGTTTATTTATGGGGGTACCTGACCCAGTCTAAAGTCTGAATTATCTCTTTGAGTCCAGCATCAATCTGTTCTGACACTTCGAAGACCTCACCAACTTCGATTGCTAAATAGCTAAAAGTGTTTTTGACGATAAATAGTTAATTGGCACTGTAAAAACTCACAGTGCCAATTAACAATTAGATTAGAAATCGTTTTTCGATTTTACATCTACAAGCTGACCATTTTTAGCTATTTTGAAATAAACTTGTTCACTATCATTTGATGCTTGGATAATATAAGTATCATCGCTCTCGTTTACGACAGTAAATGCTTCTGAAGAAATACCTTTCCAAGAATCATTTAGTTTTCCAACCTCAAAACCATAGTCTTTAAAGGCCAATTTCTTTATTGATTTAGCTGCAATACTAATAGCTTGTTGATCGCTAACGTGACCATGATCACTATGTGCTAGAACACCAGTACTCATTAATGAAATACAAACTAATGCTATTGGAATTAATCTATTCATTGTTTTCTCCTATTAAGTTTTAAGTTTATTGTTTTAAGCCAATTACTTTATATTGTCCTTTTACTAAAAGCTGTATAGCTACGGGGTTATCTGAGTTGTTTTTCCAGTACCAGCCATGTGAGCCCCCAAATGGGGCGGTAAAGCTGCCCTTCATTTCGCTTAAATTGGCAATTGCATAGCTTTCGAAGTAACCGGTTGTGTCTCCTGCTGGCTCTCCGTGTAAATCAAAATGTAAAGAAGCGCCATCGGTCATCCATTCGTAGGTCATTTTTTCATATTGTTGCATCTCAAATTTATATTCAACCCCGCGATTTGCAGGGATAGTGACTTCAATTGTTTGAAACTCATCACTGCCCACTTGCAATGAATCTGATGTTTTAAGTGGTTTTTGCGCTGATGTCTGAGCTATTTTAGTAACGCCCAGTTGTTTACCGAGCCCGGTTGGATCAATGTTATATTCTGCCGGAAGGATAAATAGCACAAAGGCGATTATCGCAACTAATGAAGCGGTGATACTGGCTTTTATAAGTGTTTTTGAACTAACTGTATGTTGCATATATTTCTCTAAATTAATTAATTATATAGCCGGTTAATTGAAGGCCGACTAGCATTAAGCCGGCACTCATTAACGCACCGTTGATAAATGTTGAAAAACGATGAAATGACGGCCGTTTACGCCACACATTAATGGCAATTAAGATAACTGCGAGCGCTAAAAATTGGCCAAGTTCTACGCCAATGTTAAAGGCAATTAAATTTGTCAGTAATCCATCTTCGGGTAATTGAAACTCTTGTAACTTGGTTGCTAAGCCAAAGCCATGAAACAAACCAAAAATAAGCACAGCCATTTTTGTATTTGGCTGCCAATTAAAACAACGCTTAAACCCACCTAAGTTATCAAAGCCCTTATAAATAACTGAAAAACCGATAATAGCGTCAATTAAATAGGCATTAATCTGAATATCGCCAAGCACACCAAGTAGTAAGGTTGTGCTGTGGCCGATGGTGAACATGGTGACATACAGCAATACATCTTTGCTGCGATATAAAAAGAAGATCACACCGATTAAAAACAATATATGGTCGTAACCGGTGATCATGTGTTTTGCCCCAATATAAATAAATGGCACAAACTGTACACCTTGGTTTTGCTCTAAAAAAGCGCGAGTACTATCATCGACTCCGTGTGCTAATGCCTCAAAGCTTAATAAAGCCAAAATAAGCATTAAAATCACTATGCTAAAGTTTATTATTTTAGTTGGCATCAGATCGCTCCAACGTTTCACTTTCAGTCAAAATAGACTCCTTTTCTTTGTGTAAAAGTCGATAGAGTGCGGGGATCAAAAATAATGTTAGTAAGGTCGATGAAATGATGCCACCAATCACCACGGTCGCTAGAGGTCGCTGTACTTCTGAACCAATTCCTGTATTAAGTGCCATAGGTATAAATCCTAATGAGGCAACCAGTGCTGTAGTTATAACTGGACGTAAGCGAGTTAATGCCCCTTCTGTTATCGCTTGATTAAGCCCCATCCCTGAGCTGCGTAACTCACGAATAAACGATACCATTACCAAGCCATTTAATATGGCGATACCAGATAAAGCAATAAAGCCAACAGCAGCAGATATTGAAAATGGAATATCACGCAACAACAATGCTGCAATTCCACCTGTAAGCGCTAAAGGCACACCGGTAAAAATAATTGCAGCATCTTTAAGTGAGTTTAAGGCTAAAATAAGTAAACCTATAATCATTAACAATGTAACTGGCACAACCACACTTAACCGCTCAGAGGCCGATTGTAACTTTTGAAACGTTCCTCCATATTCAATCCAATAGCCGGAAGGGATCGTAACTTCATTTTCAATAGTCGCTTGAATCTCACCAACAAAACTTCCTAAGTCTCGCCCTCTAACATTAGTGGTTACTACAATACGCCGTTTGGCATTCTCACGATTAATTTGATTTGCACCATTAGTTAGCTTGATGGTAGCTAATTCTTGTAATGGTATAGAGCTTCCATTTGGTAAGTTAATAGGTAAGTAACCCAACTTTTCAACATTACTACGTTGCACTTCTTCTAAACGAACGACAATATCAGAACGAATATCGCCTTGATAAAACTTGCCTGCGATAGCTCCTCCTAATGCGGTAGCTAACTGTGACTGAATTTGTGCTTTGCTTATACCAAACTGACTTAGCTTTTCAGTATTGGGTATAATTTCAAGCATAGGTAGACCTGTTGTTTGCTCAACCATCAAATCAGCTACGCCATCAACATTTGCAATCGCAGATTCAATTTCTTTTCCTAACGTAGCGAGTGTTTCAAAGTCATCACCAAATACTTTAATCGCTAATTCTGCGCGAACGCCGGCAAGCAATTCATTAAAACGCATTTGAATTGGCTGTAAGAATTCATATCTGTTACCTGGAATAGGCTCGACTAGTGCAGCTAACTCTTCTACTATTTGAGCTTTAGATTTATTTGGGTTTGGCCACTGATCTCGTGGTTTTAGAATAATAAAGTTATCAGCTACGCTAGGTGGTACTGCATCTGTTGCTACATCCGCGGTACCAATTTTTGCAAATACGCGTTCTACTTCAGGCATCTGCGTAATTTTTTCTTCCAAGACTTTTTGTAGCTCAATCGCTTGGCTTAAGGAAGTACCTGGAATACGAAGCGCGTGCATAGCGATATCACCTTCATCAAGATTTGGTGCAAATTCGCTCCCTAAGCGTGTTGCTTGATAACCAAAAAATGTCACAAGTAAACAAGCGATTAGTACTACTGCCCAGCGGCCTTTTAATGCTAATGCGAGTACTGGTTTATAAACACGGCTTAACCCCAGCATAATATGATTAGGTTTTTCTTTAATTGGCTTTTTAAATAATAGGGCGACCATTGCAGGCACAAATGTGATCGAAAGCGCCATTGAACAAAGCAAAGCAATCACAACCGTTAATGCCATTGGATGGAACATTTTTCCTTCAACGCCTTCAAGCGCGAAAATAGGTAAATAAACAACGGTGATGATGAATACACCGAATAAAGCGGGTCGAATAACCTCTCGTGTAGCCGTAAAAACAATATCTAAACGTGCTTTTAAAGAAAGAGGGGTATCACCTCTCATACTTAAACGACGTAAGCAGTTTTCGACGATAATTATCGTACCATCAACCAATAGACCAAAATCTAATGCCCCTAAACTCATCAAGTTTGCACTGACTCGCGTATGTACCATACCGGTTATTGTCATCAACATTGCAAATGGGATCACTAAAGCCGTTAAAAATGCGGCTCTGAAATTCCCCAGTAATATAAATAATACAACAATAACTAAAATGGCCCCTTCGAGCAGGTTAGTTTGAACAGTATTAAGCGTTTTATCTACCAGTTTAGTTCGGTCATAGACGGCTTTTGCAACTATACCTTCGGGTAAACTGGCATTGATTTCTTTTAACTTTTCACCCACGCCTTGTGCAACTGTGCGGCTGTTTTCTCCTATTAGCATGAACACGGTACTCATCACCACTTCGCGGCCATTTTGAGTAGCAGCACCGGTACGAAGCCCCTTACCATCACTTATAGTGGCAACATCTTTAATAAACACTGCGCTACCGTCGATGGTTTTAATGGGTAAATTTGTGATTTCAGTTAAATCAGCCACCTGACCAGGGAC
The DNA here is from genome assembly GCF_014163985.1 of Pseudoalteromonas sp. SR41-4. NCBI lineage: Bacteria > Pseudomonadati > Pseudomonadota > Gammaproteobacteria > Alteromonadales > Pseudoalteromonadaceae > Pseudoalteromonas > Pseudoalteromonas sp. SR41-4. The sequence goes on from NZ_JACJEI010000025.1 coordinate 55,177, forward strand.
GCGAATTAACCATTGTGCACCGCTTTTTTCAATAAATCCTGTGCCTTGGTTTTGATTGTTTTGACCAATAATATCAACAACATCTGCTGAGGTAAGATTATAAGCCAGTAGTTTTTCAGGTTTAAACGCAATGAGAATTTCTCGCTCGTAACCACCAATAGGGTTTACTTCAACAACACCTGGCACCCGCATTAATTGAGGGCGAATTGTCCAATCATGTATTGTTCGTAAATCAATGGGAGTTACCTCACTACCGTCGGGGTTTTTAGCGCCAGGTATAGCATCAACCGTAAACATAAAAATTTCACCTAACCCAGTAGCTATCGGGCCAAGCTCAGGTAAAAGGTTTATCGGTAACTCGGAACGAGCACTAGACAGCCGCTCATTAACCAACTGGCGAGCAAAGTAAACATCGGTATCATCAGAAAAAATAGCAATAACTTGCGATAAACCATAACGAGACACAGAACGTGTGTTTACAAGCCCTGGTAGCCCAGCTAATGCATTTTCGAGGGGAAAAGTAACGCGTTGTTCAACCTCTAACGGCGTATAGCCTGGCGCTTCGGTGTTGATCATAACCTGAACATTAGTTATATCAGGTACTGCATCAATAGGTAGTTTAGTAAAATTCCATAAGCCTAATCCTGCAATGGCTAATACCATGACAAGAACGAGGATATTTCGCTTTATAGCAAAGCGTAAAATCGATTCTAACATTACGCTCTCCTAGTGATCGTGTGACGCGCCAGACTTTTCAATATCGGCTTTGATGATGTAGCTATTTTCAGTAACATACTCAGTACCAGCAGGCAGTCCACCTAGTACCTCTACCCATGTTGCATCTGAACGACCCAGCTCAAGCATCCTGACTTCATATTCATCAGCGACTTTTGTATACACGACCGTAAAATCACGAAAGCTCTGTAAGCCTATTTTCTTTACCGCTAAAGGAACTTCAAAAGAAGCAGTTTCAATATCGGCTTTAACAAAACTCCCTTCCAACAAAGGCTCAGCCTGTTGTGCCAACGTAACCCACACCATTCTTGCCTGATCACTTCTAACTTTTGGCTCTATAAATGATACCTTACCAGCAATATTCACAAGACTACCTTCTGCCTTAATGCTCACTAGAGTGCCTTGAGATACTTTGCTGTAATCGCTCGGGTAGACTGCTAATTTAACGACAGATTGACTCGCGTCTGTGATAACAAGCAGTTCTCGGTTATTCGTTTGCTCACCTGAATTAGCCATTTGTTTTGCGACAAAACCAGCAATAGGCGATTTTATCTCATAGGGGTTTAAACTTTCATTACTTTCAATCGTCATTAAAGTTTGGCCTTTATTTACTTTATCGCCAAGCTTTACATTTAAGTGTGTAATAACACCTTCAAAACGTGCAAAAACAGTGCGGTGCGCACTCGGCGGTAACCAAACCTGTCCATAAGCAGGGATCGTTTGATGAAGCTTTTGAGACCCTGCAATTGCAGTTTCAATCGCCATTGCATCTGCTACTGCGGGTTCGATTTTTGTTCGCCCCTCTAGGTTATCGTATTGCCAACGATATTTTTTTCCTTGGTAGCTCGCATTTACTGTGACAATAAAAGAGTGCGGTTCGTAAATTTCCATATCCCCACGTAAAAAGTCACTTTGGCTAATAAACTTAATATCATCAATCACATTACCTAATCGGGTTAACGTAACCGTTAATTCAACATCGTCGGGATTAATTGGGTTTTTATTATCCGTTAACCATACTCTAAACTCAGGTGGTACGCCTGTTTCGAAAATCGCTAACTCCAATGCGAAGCTTCCTTCACGAAGCATACGACCATTATGCGGCCCTTTTTCAGGCTCTGCTTGCTCTGTAGTAGGTGTTGATACTGCGCTAGCGGGTGAATGTACCCCCGCGCTGAGGCCGAGTAATACGGCAACGGTTATGGAGGGAATAAAGTTTGTCGTTTTCATAAATAATCTCATTGTTCTATCGATGCGCCAGTAAGACGCTGAATTTCTATATGCTGTAAATGTAAGCTTTCATAAGCGCTAAGTAGTTCTGATTGCGCGCTTAATTGCGCCAGACGCACGCTACTCCACTGGTTGTAATTCAATTTACCAACGTTAAATGCTTGTTTTGCTTGGGTAAGCGCGGTTTCTAGCGTGGGAATGATTTCATTTTTTGAGGTGGTAATTACATGAACAGAATGCTTAACTTCTTGAAGCAAAGCATAAAGCTGGCTATTAGCTTGTTGAGTTAAACTCTTCGCTTGCGCTGTTAATACATCTTGCTCGGCACGTAACTTAGCGACCGTTCCGGCATTGCTGCCAGATGCTCCCCACGGAATAGAAACACCGGCCACGAGCCCAAAGTCATCCGTAGATTCATAGCGACGTAAGCCTGTTGTGAATTGCCATTGTGGTTTTGCTTCAATTTGAGCTAATTCAATGTGTGATTGTGCAATACGTTTTTGACTTGCTAACTGCATCAAACGAGGCGCATTTTTAAAGCGCTCGAACTGTGACTGAAAATCTACAATTTTAGGTAACTGCAATAAGTTACCTGTAAGTGTAAAGTCAGTGCGAGGCTCTGCCCACAAGGCTGAAAGCTGATATTTTCCGCTAGCTATTTCATGCTCAAGATCTTCGACAAGTAATTTTTGTTTAATTAGTTCAGCTTTGGCTAAATTTTTATCAATAGCCAACGACTGACCAATACGAACTCGTTTATCTATTGCATTTACAACTTCATTCGCTTGTCTTACTGCCATTTTATTGAGCTTTAGTGCCTCTTCTTTCACCAGTAGTTGAATAAATTGCTTCGCAGTCATCGCGGCTAAATCAAGTGCAATAATTTGTTTATCTAAACGTAACTGCTCAAGTTCAGACTGGCTTGCTTTTACGCGACTATCAATTTGCTCTTGTTGCATCAGCCAAGAGAAAGTTAAGGTTGATTGCATATTTTGCAAACCACTATGCTCACCTGTCCCAAAAGCATCTTCAACCATTAAGCCTATTTGTGGTCTTTGGCCTATACTTGCTTGCTTTATTTTGCCTTGCTGGGCTTTATCTCGATAAAAGAAGCCCTGTAATTGCGGGTTGTTAGCAAGCGTAAATGAGATGGCTTGCTTTAGATTTAATGTTTGATAAGCCTCAGCACTTGCAAAACACGGCAGTGCTGTAAAAGCCATCAATACTCCCACAAAAAACCGACTACCAATCGGTTTTTTGTGGGTAAAATGACTACTAAATGATTTCATTTTAATCCTTACTTAGTGGATGAAAAAAGTTTCGATAAGATGGTGGACACTATCGACAGTCGACAGTGTGAATAAAGTGATAACCACAAAGCTAAACAAGGTGATCATTAAAAGTAGCTTAGGCGTAGTGGAGATTGGCATTAACAATGTTTGTATACGCTGAGTTATTTGTTCATTACTAAAATGACTCATGTATATATTGTCATTCGTAATATGTTGTTGTCGTTGAAATCGAGCAACATTAATAAGTGCTTGAGCCACATCTAATCCATCAAAACTTTGCGTTGCACCGACATCAGCGATTTGTTCTGTTAAAGCCGTATAAGATTGCTGTAACGCCGCGCGCGTTGACGCAGGAAAACACCAACCAAATAGACTAAACAGTGTTTTAAAAAGCGGATCTCGGGCTTTTAAATGTGCTAGTTCATGCTGTATGACTATGTGTACTGTTTTTTCATCAAGTGCTTGTAATCCGCTGGTTATATACACTTTTGGATTGAAAAAACCAACAGTAAATGCCTCTGGTACAAGGTGGTCAATAACGTGTACAGACTGGTTGGGATAATCTTTGTGAGGTTGAGTATTTGATAAAGCCAACAGACTGCTCATTGCTGAACTATGTCTATTAAGACTAAAAAATGCATGTACGCTAGCGCTTGTCATCAAACAAGCTGCTGATATAAGTAATACCGAATGCCAACTATAGACAGAGAAAACCTCTAGGTGATGCCAGTGAGCAACCCCTTGCAACCAATTAGACATTTGGTTTTGATGTGCCTGCCAAAATACAGCTGCACACAATAATGAGATCCACCAAGGGCTGCTAATAGTTAACCAAAGCATGAACTTACGCTCGGTAAACTGGAAAATAGTAAGTTTTTTACAAAGCGAGGTGTGGAAGAAGGAAATCAATATGATCACACAAATAAAAGCGGTCACCGCTGCGCTCGCTAGATTTAAAAACACGGCCCAATTTCCAACAATCATGTTTACACTTTTCCGCTTCGTAGTTTTCGCTGTTGCTCTATAAGCTTTTCGAGCTCATCTAATTGTGTATCATTAAAATTAGTCGAAGTAGAAGAAAATGCAGCAATTAAACTGTTTTCACCCTCTTCAACAAAGTCAGCTGTAATATCATTTATTAAAGTAGCTATAAGCGAGTTACGATCAACTTTAGTTCGGTAATTATAAGCATGACCCTGCTTAGTTCTGCTAAGAAGGCCTTTTTTATAAAGTCTTTCAAGGGTGCTTTGAATAGTATTGAGAGTGCAGCCACGTGTTTTACCTAAACGACTGTGCACATGCTTTGCATCCGCTTCTTTAGAAGACCACAAATATTGAAGTACTAGTTTTTCTAATTCGCCTAACTGCATAATCAAATATCTCTTAACAACATAGCCATATCATGGCAAAATAAAAACCGATAGGCAATCGGTTTTTATTTTTTATTTAAAAAGGAAAGTAATACATGGGTTGGATAATTTTTAAATACTTAGTGACAGCAGCAATTGTTGTAGCGGTTTCAGAGGTCGCAAAGCGCAGTGATAAACTCGGAGCACTAATTGTAGCACTTCCATTGGTAACCATTTTAGCGATGATTTGGTTGTACGTTGAAAAACAGCCGCCAGAGAAAATTGCGAGTCATGCCTGGTACACATTTTGGTATGTTGTGCCTACCTTACCGATGTTTTTAATATTTCCATCATTACTACACCGATTTGGTTTTTGGCCATCACTCGGCCTCAGCGCCTTAATAACTTGTTTTATTTTTGGAGTGTTTGCATTCGTCGTTAGTAAATTTGGAATAAATTTATTACCCTAAAAGTTGTTTCTGAAATTAATAATATGGTGAAATCAAGGATGTAGCTGAGGCAATAATTTCGATACTTATCTCTAAAAAATTTCCCATTACTTAGCAGAGTCAAATAAAAGCTAGCCTTATTTATGTACTAAGAGTGATAATATAAACAGAATATGGCTCATTTTATGGAACTATAAAAATGCTTCTATAACTCTAGTTCTAAGTGATTTAATTTGTATACTGCTTAATGAACAACCTGAAAGCAGCTCATCATAAGCTATACCGCGTTCTGAAGTTAGGCCCCCTAGAACGAGTTTATCAAGGGTTTCTTTTAACTTATTATCCCTGTTTATCTTTGGCGATGTTAAAGGTCTAAATATATCTTCTCTCACCAAGATTGTGTCACATTCCATATCAACATAAGAGCAACTATCTGGTATATCAATATTAATACGCTCAGCAAACTCAACTAAGCTTGTTTCTGCAAATGTGAATAACCATGCGAATTCAATTTTACCTTTGCCAGACCTAAGAATGCGCCCTAGAACTTGCCTAAAATACAACTCTGTTTTTATAGAGCTTAAATGACAGCATACTTGTAGCCTAGGTATGTCGGTCCCTTCACTGATCATACCAACACTAACAATCCACTGTTCAGTAGATGACTTAAATAAATTAATTTTCTGTGTTGAATTATCGTGTAAGTAAGTAACTATGGTTGACGTTTGATTAAATTCTTCAATTAATAAACTATTTATCATTTCAGCGTGCTTAACTGAAGACGCGACAACTAAGCCTCCGGCAGTTGGGTTTGAAGCTCTTATCTCCGACAATTTTAATACGGCTAACTTTAGTAAATATCTAAGTGCAGAGTCATTATTAAGCACCTCTTGGTACGTTGAGTGAGCTTGCCTAACAAATTCAGCTATAGACCCATATGTATCGTGACCATCCGAAATATTATTGCTATCAACTAAAACTATTTTTGGCTCTCTACACACATTATCTCTAATGGCCTGACTCAAGCTGTATTGATAATCGCATATCAACTCACCTTCTGGGTCAGAATAGTTCACTAAAGCGATAGGAAGAGCGTCTGAGCGCCAAGGAGTGCCTGATAGCGCAAGCGTGTAAGTTGCAATATCCTGTAAATGGAAAACAACTCTCTCACCCCACGTATTGATTTTAGATTTATCTTGCGAGAACGAGCAATGGTGTATTTCATCAAAAATAAAAAATGTACGGTATTTACTTAGCCCATCCCAGGTACTTTGAGGAATGGAGCATAAACTTTGATAAGTCATTGAAACACCTACAGCCGTAAATGAGCCATCAAATGAACACCCAATTATTTTTCCAAATGTTCTTTTGATATTATTAGCCACTTCAACCGATGGTGAAAAGCAGATCACTCTGTCTATCATTTTTTTATCAAATAACGTTTTGGCCAATGATGCTGCCATTATTGTTTTACCAGCACCTGGAGTAGCCTGACATAGAAAGTGCTTATCACTAACAGCGTATTTCTTTACCGCTAACTCAACACATTCTTTTTGCCAACTTCTCAACATTGCCGTGCACCATTATCCAAAGAGGCCAATACAGTAGTTAAAGCGTTAACTTTTCCTAATAACTTAGCTGAATTATTTTTAGCATCATCTAATGCAGAGTAGAACAAGCTAAGGTGCTCAGGGAATCGCTTTTGTAGAGCTTTATATTCATCAACTTCCCCTAATAAAATTGCAAGCTCAGCCTCAAAGTGTTTCTTTTCATTTAATAAGGTTTCAACAAGCGGTGATGCTTGATTATCAGTATTACTGCTAATTGATTTTTCTTGTTCAATTACAACCTGTTTCGCCACAAACGTAACGTTATTAAACAGCTCAGTTTTAAAATATTTTTTATGGCGGCCACTTCCTTTTGAATTTAGGAGTTCCTTCCGCTCAAGAGCTGTCGTTTGTCTATAAATGAATTTACGTGCCTCATCTATATCTTGATATGTATCAGTTACGGTTAATAACTCATCCCTGAGCTCGACAATTGTAAAGCCATTGCACTCTTTTTCGATCAAAAGGGAATAAATATGTTGGTTTAATTTGATAACGTGGGGCATTTCTTATACTACAACAATTAAGAAAACTTAGGGTTGCTAAGTATATAGAACAATGCAAAACTTAGAAATACTAAGTTTTATGCTTGAGAGTGATTTTAAGAACATACCCACAAATCAGACTTAGGATTCCTAAGTGTACAAACTATTGTAAAACTTAGACAATCTAAGCTATTAGAGACTGAAAAAATGATACTTTTGTGTTCCAAAATCCAATCCCAATTAGACTCAAACAAGCCCGCGCTAAGTCAGGTATTACTCAAAAGCAGCTGGGGATACTTATCGGTATGGATGAAAACTCAGCGAGTGGTCGCATGAACCACTATGAAAAAGGCCGTCATATTCCAGATTTAACGACTCTAAAAAAGATCGCTGATGAACTAAATGTTCCATTGAATTATTTTTTCTGTGAAGATGAGACAACAGCAGAGCTAGTAATTGAAATATCAAAGTTAGACACGGAGAAAAAGCTTGAGCTAATCAAGGAACTCAAAAAATCAACTAAATAACTAAAGTTTAAGAATAAACAACCTGATACTAACTTGATATTTTTGGATTAAGTGCTGCGCCAACACATTAACTTTTATAACAATTGATCTGAGAGTATATTTTTAACAAACAAGAATTAAAAAAATCAATAAAGGGAAATTAATGTGAAAATTAAAATGTACCCAGCCGAAAATGGAGATGCATTTTTGATTTGCTCTTCCGATACTAATATTTTGATCGATGGCGGTTATGCAAAGACCTTCGATAAACACATAAAACAAGATCTCGATAACTTAGCGAGTAAAGGTAATATTCTAGATTTAGTTATTGTAACTCATATTGATGCTGATCATATTGGCGGAATTATCCGACTTTTATTACTGAACGAAAGTAAAATATTAAGTAAAGTTATCTCGATCAAAAAAGTTTGGCACAATAGTCTTCGAAGCCTTTCATTACCAAATAGTTCTGAAATTTCACAGGAAAGCTTAGAAATCCTGAAATCGTTCATAAGAAGAGGTCACCCCAAGAATTTAATTGCAGAAACTGAGCAAGTAGAAGAAATTAGCGCTAGACAAGGCAGTACACTAGCAACTTTGATAAATAAAGGTCGATATTGTTGGAATGAGAAACATGGTTTAAAAAACATATGCGTAGAAGAGAATTCATACACATCTCTTCCTAATGGTTCAATAAAAGTTATAACCCCTACAAAGTTAAGACTACAAGAACTTCTACACTCATGGAAAAAAGAGCTAAAGCGTTATGGACTTACTGAATCTGTTACATCAAATACAATTGTCGATGATGCATTTGAGCTAAGCTTAGAACATAGGCAAGAAGAAAATACCAAGCTCCCAGAATTAACATCTTCTGGCCAAAATATAAAGCTTGAGGATATATACTCACCTGATGAGTCAAAAACAAATGGAAGTTCAATTGCAACTATAATTGAGTTAGACGGTGTTAGAGTACTTATGCTAGCTGACGCTTGGGCCGAAGATATTATAGTTGAATTAAATGCAATGAAAGCTCAAGGCGATAACTTAGAGTTTGATGCAATAAAAATATCTCATCACGGTAGTATCCACAACACCAGCCCAGAGCTCCTAAAATTGATAGATGCACCGGCATTTTTTATTTCAACTAATGGTAGTGGAAATCATAATCACCCCGATTTAGAACCCCTTTGTGCAATCGTTGATAGAGAAGCGAATTTTATGAGAACTATTTACTTTAACTATTCAACCTCAGCATCTAGGAAGCTTAAAAACTATCAAACAACCACTGGAGCAACTTTCACAGTTGTAGAAAATGCTACAAATTGGATTAATATCAAAAAGGATTAAGATGCTAGATAAAACAGCACAATCAGCGACATGTAGAATTCAATGTGGTGAGGAGTCAGGAACTGGCTTTCTTGTGTCTTCAAAATTAGTATTGACAGCAAGCCATTGTTTGGAAGATCCGACTGAGAGTAACAATGAGGTTGATGTTGTTTTTGAATATGGCACAACCAAACTACCTCACAAAGCAAAAGTGCTGGATTATGATGAGAGCTTAGATGTAGCTCTATTAGAGCTCGACTCAGAACCCGACTTAACTCCGTTAACTATCAGTTGTCAGATGCCACTAGATGGTTCAAAGTTCTACTCTTATGGATGGCCAGTAGCTAAACTAACAATCGGTCACCGTTTAGAAGGAAAAATAATCCAAACTTTTGAAGCTACAAAACTAAAATCTGACATCGAAATTAGTATTAACCAAGAATTATCTCTAAGTAGTTATAAAGGCTTTTCTGGAGCTGCTTTAATATGCGATGAAGCTTGCGTTGGAATAATTCGAGTTTCAATTGAGAAAACATTACATGTCATTTCAACTTTCACACTACGACATTTTTTAGCTCAAAATGATATTCCAATAACACAAGAAGAAAGTTTGTCTAATAATGAAACCATAGCTTCACGATTTGAATTCGTGAAGCAGTTTGATGAACTACTCACCAAAAATTGCAATAGTTATAGGTTCATTAACGGCGCTCATGGGATAGGAAAATCCACTTTTTGTGATACTTACTCCCCATTGAATGACTCACTTGAACACTTCGCTACTTATTGCTTTTCGCAAAGTCAGAAGTCCAAAAATGCAGTACAGCTAGCACAGCCTATAGAGTTCTTTAATTGGCTAAATATGCAAGTATCAAAATTAATAAACGGGACTCCTATAAGGACAGATAACTATGATTACCACAGGTTAATAAAAGAAACAGAACAGCTCCTTTCCATAGCTTGCAATAAATATGATTTAAATAAAAAAGTAGGTATTTTATTTATTGATGGGCTTGACGAAATTTCTCGGCATGACCCTGCTTTATTAAGTAAGTTCATTGGGCTTTTACCAATACAACTACCTAAAGGCTTGATTATTGTTCTAGCAGCCCCTAACTATGAACAATTTGAAGCTCAATTGGGACAAAGGTTGAATAAAAGTTTATGTATTTCGCTCCCTCCCCTGAAATATAATTCAGCCCAAAGTTTCTGCTATACCAACCTATATAATGAATTTGCAGTACCTAAAACTGTAAACTTAATTTGTGAAAGAGCTCAAGGACACCCTCTATACCTTCGCTATTTAATAGACCTAGTAAACTCAGGATTAACTAAAAAAGAGTTATCTGATTTCCCCCTGATTGATGGAACAATCCGAAATTACTACGATTTACTTTGGTCACAGTTAAAAAACGATGAAGCTGCGGTAAATCTATTAGCAATTGTTGCTCGATTACGATGGGGGATTCCTATTAGTTTCTTTTCGGAGATTTTAAATAAAAGCGAACAAGCTATTCTAATAAGTACTCATAGTAGAATAAAACACTTACTTTTAAATGAGAATGAAACAACCGTCTATCACTCATCATTTTCAGACTTTTTGGTTGAAAAAACTCAATTGCTTGAGAAGAGTATTCAACTGAGACTATTTGAGTTTTGTGAAAAAAATCAAAAGAGTCAATACGGCTTACTTAATTTAATTTATCACGGCCTCAAGATAGAGAATGATGATAAATCTCATGTAATTCTATTATGTAATCAAAGTTGGGTAGATAAATGTGTCCTACAAGGAGTAGAGCCTGACACTTTGCAAATTGATATTCATAAAACCTTAGAGGCTGCAACACTGTTAGGTGATTTAGCTGAAACAGTTCGAATATTATTATTGTCCCAAAGAATTAATTTCCGCTATAGCGTTTTATTTGCTCAATCAGCTAGTTTGACAGCTGGAGCACTTATTTCTATTGGGAAACAAGAAGAAGTTTTGCAACATGTAGTTAGGTATGGTCAGTTAATAATACCTCCTCAAGAATCTTTCAAAATAGTTTTACACCTCTCGAATGAAGAAGCTAATCAAGAAGCTCTCAATCTAACAAGAACTACAGAGATGTTTATTGAGGACAAGTTTGAAAATTTATTAAGTGGAGATGGGATTCCATATGACGAATTTATGAACTTCTTTAGCTTGTACTCTCAACTTTTCATGCTTAAAACTCGACTTGGTGACGAATCCGCTTATAAGAAGTTCGTGAACTTTCAACTTTATTGGTCGGAAGTTATTTCATCCAACGCAAAAAATAAAGAGTATAGCGATGCGTTCAAAAACGAAATGGTAGCTAACTCCCAAGCAACCGCAATGTGCCTACTGGAACACTACGTGCCTATTTCAGAGCTACGCAAGATCTATCGAGGTCCTATCAGTGACTACACAGGAATTATTTTATCCTCGATTCCTATTTATTTTGAGTTATGTCGCTATTACGGCTTAACTGCCAATAGAAGTATACTTACAGTAGTTTTTAATGACCTTCTAACCATCATTGCTGAATGTGGTGGTGGAGTTAATAAACTAAATAGTGTAGCTACTAGCGCTCTTTTAACTCTCAATGCGCCAAAAGAAATTATAGAAACCTTTAGTAAAGAAATTGAAGAGTTGAGCTCCTTTACCTTCATCGGAGAAGACGGAATCACGAGTGATGAATACCTTTTCATTCAAAACATGTCTGACTGGCGACTAAAAGCATATGCTAAAACTTGCTTTAAATGTCCGAATTTTATCCCATTCACTAATAACAACTGGGAAGAAAGCATAAGCTCCATCTGTAAAATAGTTGCTTGGTGTAGTGGCAAAGCAAGAAAATACAATCAAAGTAGTGATGCTAAAGAGCTAGAAAATGTATGGGATATACTCAATAAAAGCGTTATTGATAATATAAAGTTTGTTTTGTCAGAGCGAGAGCAATGGCAAGATTCATATAACATACCTGAGGGTATTTTCCCGCTAATTTACAAGGAATTAGCTGAGACGATATCTCAAAGTTTTGAAAACAAAATTAGCTATTTAATAAACCATCTTAATACTCAGTTTGATACTCAATATGGAATATATTCAGAGGGATTTAGAAGAATACTTAAGAATACGATTGAGTGTTTAACGAGAAAAAAAATAGATTCTCAATCAGAAGATCTTGTTTTCAATTTAGTTCATCAATGGAACAAGTATGTAAGTCAAAATCTTAAAAATAGATATGAACTGATCCCTGAGCTTTTAGAAATAATTGCTTTATATAAAAAATTAGACGCACAAGAGGAAGCAAAAAGAACCTATGAGAGAGTTTTATCTCTTTCAATGGGGCCAAGCTGGTATAAAGAGGACCAATTTGGTTTATGCATTACCGCACTCGAATCTTTAAGTACTACTTCGAACTTAAAACATGAAGTTATCAAAGATATTGCAGGTATACTTGACGCAGCTAGCGGAGAAATGACTTTTCAAAGATTTGTTAGATACGCCAAAAGAGATCTTATTGGTGCCTTGTGTGTAAAAGGTAAGTATAAAATTGCTGTAGATTACTTTATTACACAAACATATGGCACATTAGAACAGATGCACATCGAAGTCACTCGAGATAACATTGACCGGCTCAATGAACTTAGGGGATCTCGCTTTCCTGGCAATGCTCTTGACGAGCAAGATTGCATAGTATTGATTGTTAAAAATATTTATAAAGTTGCTGACTGGCAGCTTTGCTGGGCTCTTCTAGAATGTTTTCAATTTGGAGACGATCGCCATTATAGCAGCTTTACCCAAGCATATGGATTAATCTTAAATAATATTTCAGATGACCAAAGTTCAGTGAGTAAAGCTTTTGATAGATTAGAAATAATCTGTGAGTCAGAATTTAATGACGAATTAAGTAAAGCTCAGTTTATTAATACAATTTTTTCAATTATTTCCGAGGGACTCAGAGAGCAGTTTGAAACAAAGTTTCAAACTGAATTAACTCTGATCAATGAGATTGAAAAAGAGGAAATTACAGATAATGATGAGTCGTTAGCTCCAAATGCTGATGTGCATAAAGATGAAAACTTAGGCCGTAACTCTGATGATATGGTTATTCCTGGTATATTTGGTAAACAGTCAGTAACCCAAATTGCAGAGAAGTTATTAGATAACGCTGAGAGTTTACTTCGCCGAAATAATTTCTCGAGTGCAACAAGTAAAATTTTAGCAGGGATGGAGGCAATGCAAGGTGGTGGTTGGACTATTTGGGGAGAAAGCCTATCAACAACTAGCAGAAGTCGTTTTCTATTGGCACAAACCACCGACTCAGTCCCAGAAATAGTAAAACTATTTTCTTCACTTATTTTAAATGAAACAAACACTCAGCGCTGGCAAATAGCTGAAGGGCTAGTTGATTGGCTGGGGAAGCGGTCATCACATGACATACAAAATAAACTACTAAAGTATACTATTGAGCATATCAATATAATAGTCGGAGATACTTCAGAATACATTACTAGCTACACAAAGGAAAAATCAAATAATAAAGTGGGGAGTAGTCTTGAGGAAAGTCTAACACAACTTTTATGCCATACTCTTAACCACCCTGCTTGGCTAAGAAGAGAAAAAGCAGCTGAGTTAACATCTTGGCTATCAAAATCTTATCCTTCTTTTATTAAATTTTTCAGCCCAAAAGCATTCTCTATGGACTCAGGATCACACTCAGATATTATTTGTGGTGCAATTGAGCTAATACCTTTTAATCTAAAGTTATGGGATCAACTTGCGGACACGCTAGATTTTGAATCTATATTAAACAACTGTAGACACACAGGGAGGTATTCTGTTTTAACTAAACTAGCTAATAAAGCTGTAATACAGGAATCTCAATCAGCACAAGATGCATTAAACATACTTAGGCATCGTTTTAATAAATATAATTCTTTAAATCATGATGAAATAGAGTCACCAGAATGGGCTGAGACTATCAAGTATGAGTGGGATAAACTTGTTCAATATGGTGCTATAAATAATGAAGTCGTAGCTAAAGCCGAAAAGATGATGAGGGAGATCTGCTCACCATTACCAATTGAAAAGGCTTTAGAGTTGGAAGAGTTATTGGCTGAAGGTTACTCTAGTAGCACTACTCCTCCCCAACGTTGGAAGGATAAAGTATTTTATGTATTCCAAGTAGCGCTTACTGATAATGCGTCTGAAAAGAACTATGAATACATAGGGAGTCTATTTAGACAATATAATCCTAATTCACTAACCAAAGAACGCATCATCAACTTTAACTCTCCTGTTGATAAATGGTTTAAATCTAATAAAATTACTCCAGTTCATGAAGGAAAAGTTTATTTAGACTACTGTGAGAGACTATTGTTAGAAGGTGAGCTAAAGTTTGTTAGACTAACAGCATATATTGCAGAGTCACAACAAAGCATCCCACTGATTTCTGGCAGATTTTTATCTACCGAACAAATCAATCAATCCAGTGTAAGTGACCTTGACACCTGCGCTAATGTGGTAGCCAATCCTGCATATTTTGGAGGGTTTACACCTGCAAACCCCGCATATCATTTTATGCAAATTACCAATATTAATAGCTCTGACATCACAAGAGGTTACTGGAAGTCAGGTCGTGTATTGGATGACTATAAAGGAGCACCGATGAATGAAGGGTGCTTCCTTGCTATAAATGAAAAGTCTTTCTATCGCGCTATTAACACTAACATTATTTGGCGGTTAGAAATTGATTTCAAAACTGTTGCACATATAACCTACAATTAACACTGGAGAAGTTATGAAGCTTGAGACATATGATACTCCCCATACTAGAGAAGAGTTTGAGTTGAGATTTCACTATCTCAGTGTTCAAATGAAACACGGTAAATGTCATTTCAATGGGAATATAACGATGGATGGATTAAAAAATATGAGAAAGCTACCAAATGGACGAATTGATTTTTTGAGTGTAAATGAAATGGCACGCTTAATGGCAAACCAAATTTACCATATGCGCAACATGAAACTCCCTGATGACAATTAATTTGGGGTGCTGAAATACTTACTAGCTCCCCTAAAGAAATACTCTTTAAATAATAAAAATTAATCATCAAAAGATAGACAAAGCTACTGTCAAAATTAGGATATATTAAATATGAATAGATCTGGAAAACTATTTTCCAGACCTCAAAAAAGTCCAAATTTCTTTGCTATTTTTCACTTTTTCTGGAAAAGCCTTCTAGACTAGGTAAAGTGTAGGTTTCCAGAGTATTTCCAGATTTGGATGTACAGAGTAGTTTGTGCTTTAAATTTATCGAGTGGAGAAAGGTATGGCTGAATATGAACGTAGATTATTGGATAAAGATGATTTAACTAAGCTATATGAATTGACTAACCCAAAATTAAACCCTAAGCCAACACTGCATACTGTTATAAGTTATCAATCAAATGAGTGGGTGATAGAAGATTCACACCAATTGAGGGGTTATAGAGCCAGCAAGGCCTCATTAGCTATGAAAGTACGTAAATATGAAGCTAAAAAAGCTTGGCCTAGTTCGTGTAGATTGGGCATTGGTGTATTTGAGGCTGATAAGTTAATTCATGTGCTAATAGCTAAAAATTTAGGTAAGAAGCCGATTGCTGAGGCAAAGGCTAGTTTGCCGTTGGATGATGTTTTGGGCGCTATTGGCTTATCAAGAAGTGATGTTTTAAGAAATCGTAAGTGAAGTTGGATTTCAGGCCATGACGATTGAAGTTAAAACAAATATAAATACAGGTGCAAAAGAAGCATATTTTAACGGTAAGTTAATTGGCTATTTTGAGCAAATGACACCTTTTGATGATGCCTGGTCTTTTATGTCGAAATGCTCACATGACGAGCTTACGGGTGATCACTACATCGCAATTGGTAATGAGCTAAACAAGCTCAATAAAGTTTAGTTGGAAAACAGTTCTGAGCAAGCTCAATGTATACTTAAGCTCTCAAAAACTTCTTATGATAAATTTAAGGCGGCTCCTGAGACTGTGAAGCTCAGCAACGAGCAATTAGAACGTATTAGCTGTCTATTAAATATTCACCACGCATTACGGCATATGTTTAGCAACCCCGAAAATGTCAGGAAGTTTATGAAAATGAGAAACAATAATGATTTTTTTGCAGGTCGTTCGCCTCTAGAGGTAATTGAAAATGGAGGGTTTCTAGAGCTCAAAGAAGTAGCGAAACGCATTGATGCACTGCAAAATAATTTATAACCTGTGTAATAGGGATAAAGTCGCAGGTGAATTAGACCGTGAAAATCCCCTCAATGATCATCACACTAGTACACGTTAACTGCCACCTCAAGCACACAAAGGCATCAGTCAGTATACTTAGCTAGATGACCAGTGAACTCTCATTCTATCGGCTGGCTTTTATATTTAAAATATACTAACTTAATGATTGAAAATGTTTTAGGAACTAAAAAATAACTTTCAGGGAAGTCATTGTGATATATAAATTCGTACTATTTGTTTTGATCATAGCTGCTTTTTCAGTTCAATCTCATAGTGGTAGAACAAACGCCGAAGGTTGCCACACTGATAAAGTGAATAATGATTACCATTGCCATAATGAAATAAGCGATAGCGTTACTACTAGAATACAACTCCCTCCTTTGCCTGAAAACTATGCAACTAGCTTTAGTAACGCAAAATCCAAAGCCGAAAGAGAAGTTTATTACGACTATAATGTGACTTTTTATTGTCAGTGTGACTTTGTTTTTGACGACATAGATGATACTGACAATGATAGTAATACCCATGAAACAATGATTGATGCATTGTCGTGTGGCTATACTCCCCGCAATCCAATTACTAGCTCTGGTAAACCGAATGCACGTGTATCAAGAATAGAGTGGGAGCATATTATGCCGGCTTATATAATTGGTGGCGAGTTAGATCAATGGAAGAACCAAGAAAACTACTCAGAATGTCAAAAACCTAATGGTAAATACCTAACAGGTCGTGATTGCGCATATGAAACCGTGCCTACTTTTCGTCGTGTTCATGATGACTTGGTTAATTTGGCGCCAGCCGTTGGAGAATTAAATGCAGATCGGTCAAACTTTCAGTTTTCTATAATTACCGGTGAGACTCGTAATTATGGCCAATGTGACTTTGAAGTGAATTTTGACTCTGATACAGCCGAACCAGCAGAGAAGGTACGAGGAGACATCGCTCGCGTGTATTTGTATATGGTTCAGATGTATGGTGTATCGTTGGATCATGACGTTATGCAAATGATGCAGGAGTGGAATGAAAGTGATCCGATAGATGAATGGGAGTGTAAACGAAATTTACGGATCAAAAAAGCGCAAGGGTATAGTAACTCAATCGTCGCAGAATTATGCAGCAAATGAAACTCGTGGATGGATGGTTAGAACAGTCGGTTAGTGTGTCATAGCTTCGAAGAAGAGAACCTTATAAGTGTCACAATAATTATTCTTGAAAGGATAAAATCGGAGCAGAATGTTTAGATGAAATATTGCTATTTTAAGCAATAAAGAAGGCACCAAAAGAAGTTGTTATTTTAGATAAGTAATAATATTTACAACTAATTAAATGTTTTTAGTGTATTTTATATTGAGGAGTTTCTATGGCAGTTTTTTGTGTAACTTATGATTTAAATAAATCTGGGCAAAGCTACAGTGCGCTATACGATGAGATAAAGTTATCACCGGGCTGGTGTCATGCACTTGATTCGGTTTGGTTAATATCCACAACAGAAAATGCGAAGCAATTATCGGACAGGCTCAGAAAAAAGATAGATGATAATGATGACTTGTTAGTAATAAAGGTAACTCGTGATTACGCAGGGTGGTTAGATAAAGCTACATGGGATTGGATCAACAAGCATGTTACTGACTAAAGTTGGGTTTAATCATTGGTAATTTCTCAAAAAAGTATAAACAATGGAGTGATAAATGTCGGAGGTCATTAAAGTTTAAAACTTTTTTACTTCCGAAGTTCGTTTCTATTGTGGCTACCAGAGGTCAAATGTGACAATAAAAATTGAAACTTAGGCGCTATCAAAGTGGCTATTCAAATAAAGTATGACAGCAAAGTTCGAAACTCACTTTTGGACAGAAACGAGTCAGTGACTTTGCTAAATTAGCATTTAACGGATTACCGAGATTTTACAATCCCTCTAATATAGCGACCAAATACATTATGCCATTACAAATTTGACTATAGAGTCTTTAGGGATGGTTTAAGGTTGCTATTCGAAATCACAGATTATCCCGAACATTATCAGAAAATATCTCAGATATAGAATGACTATATTTTAGACAAGAAAAGACTAAAAGTATTGCCGCTTATTGCATATACGGTAAATCAAGCGTAGAAACTACCATTTGCCTTAACTTCAATCGATTTGACGCTATCTATTAAATCATCGAATGAATAGGGAAGTTCAGCTTTAGGAAACATATCTGCCATGCTTTCCCAATCTTTTTTATACTTATCCGTCATATCTGAATTCTGAGGGGTAAGCATTAAAGGTCCCTTCAAGGCTGTTGAGCATGAATCAGCGTGCCATTTGTAGTAGATATTACAAAAATTAACTACAACTTCAAACAAATCTTTATTTGTACACCAGTCTGGGTAATTCGAGTCAATTTCGATAATATCATACAGATGTCGAGCATGTTTATCAGCCAAGGACTCTTTCACATGGTTCGTGTGTATTGCGAACATCTTTTCTAAAATTGTTCTTTCAGGAGACAAGGTTAAAACATCAAAACCATCATCTAAAAGCTCTGGTATAGCCTCGCCCAACATATGGCTTATTTCAACGAACTTGTCAGGATGATTGTCAGAACGGCCACCTGTTTCGAGCAAAACTCTTTGTTGAGCAGCACTTCCATATTCATCTTCGTTTAGAGCTTTAGGGTAGTATATGGCGATGTTAAGTGGTGCATCAGACTCAATCTCAATTTTGACTTCTGGATCCAGTGCTTGTAAATGTTCAGTAAGTTGGTTAATGAGATGTTGTTTTATTAATTCTTCAGCTTTTTTATCGATGACAATAGCTTCAGCTTGTCTGGCTTTCCTACTGGTAAATTTAACTAAATCAATAGGCTGACAACCAAGGAGGTTTAAAGAAAAAGATAGGTCGATATCCTCAGACATTCTATTAATTAGGCTGTAGCCTTTCGAAAGACTCGTTCCACCTTTAAAGAGAAATGGCTTATCACATTTCTCGGAAAACGTAGGAGCAATCTTTGTGTATAGGATGTTTAAAGTCTGTGTAACCCAATAATCCTTTTCTATTATGTATGCTGGAAGTTTACTTTCATGCTGCTCCTCTGCAGCCAATAATGCTTCACGTTTTTCAGAAGCAGATAGTTCTAAATATTTGCTCAATTTAATGTCCTATTTCTTTTTTTGCCCAGTTCATTGATGGCGGAAGAGCCTGCAAAAACTTTTGTTTAACATTACTGCTAAATGTCTTCTCAAAACGTGAAGTGTACGGACTTCTATAATCCGAGAACCTATCCTTGCCTATGTAATGTAGCGCACTCCAAAATATAAAAGCCTGTTTCTTCTGTGCTTTATCGCTGATTTTTAAGTGCTTCGAAAAATGTTCAAGTGCTTTACTATATTCGATTTTTATATTGACGGATTTAAGATCTGCTCTGACACGCTCCGTCATCATATAACTCCTAACCATAGGGAGTTGTGTTGATAAACCTAAAGCGTTGATTGCAGTTGCACCCGATATAACGAATTCAGCATGTTTTTTTCGGCTGAGAGCTTTGATCAATTCTTGTGTATCTACAGGCAGAGTGCCGAAGCGGCTTTTTTGGGGTTTGTAATAGACTCCACGTGATAGACGTTTGACTAACTTCATGTCAACACAGCGGCTGAGTGCAGTGACTGCCGCTCGGTTTGATTCAAGGTTTGAACTTTTCATGAAATCATCAAGCGTAAAGACACGACCATATCGCTGGTGCATTATATAGCTGGTTACTTGCTGTGATACTGACATTAAAACCTCCTCAATTACTTATATTAGTATACTAGCTTTGTGACTTATTGACACCAGTTTAGCACGAAAAATGTAACCTAATGACACTATAAATGCTTAAATCAAGCGAGTTTTTAATAGTCGAACCTTAGTAAGGTGCTGAAAAAATTGATCTTATGAGTCAATAATATTGAGAGTTTTGATTAAAATAGTTCTCTAATCCTCATTACCCATGTAGTCAATTTTCGATTTATTGACATAAACAAAAGCCCATCCTCCATAATGAAAGTTGGATTAGATTTAGTAGGGTAAAAGTACGCCCGTTGAGTTGTGTGAGCATTTGCTCTGAATGATTTCGGGGCAAAGAAGAGTTAGAGCCAAAGGACGGCTTTGTGCCATTTATAGTCTTTGAACCTTAATAATCTATACTTTGAATTGTTGAGGTTATGTGCTCTTTACTTACGAATATTGTGCCAGCATCATTTAATGATCACCGCTTTTCTTTCGAAGTATTGAGTTACTTT
>NZ_JACJEI010000026.1:0-72960 GCF_014163985.1 Pseudoalteromonas sp. SR41-4
AACACGATACAGATGAAAATCTCAAACGCTCATACTAGCGATATTGCTGAAACTCAAGCTCGCAACCTAGCAATAAAGCAAACTCACAAACTCGCAAACTCGCACTTTTTATCAGACATAAGCAAACTCGTATCAAATATGCGGCTAATAATTAACCTGCTACTGCCTTTGTTGCGTATAACTTTAAAAAAAGTTCAATAATTATCGTAATAAGTGTAAATCCGTCAGTTAATTGATGAATTTTTTTGCTACAATTGTCTGGCAAGTAATGTGAGTGAGTTCAACAGCACCATGTGCAGTTAATCTGCTTCCTTTTAGTGAGGTTGATCTTGGTCAGTATATTGTTTTTGTAAAAGTCATATCATAGAAACGGCTCTATGCTCGAGCTAACTTAGTCAATTAGTTGATAAAGTCGGGATTATTCGAGCATGAGGCTGTTAATAACCTTGTTTTAATCAAGGGTTTTAATTATGATCGCTTCTATTTTAAAATTTCGAAAAATTAACCTGCTGTAACTGATGTTCTCAATATAGCAAGTGTTGAGAATCATAGTGGAGATAAGTGGATGAGCAATGCGCCTGTAGACAATGGCCGACGTCGCTTTTTAACCATAGCTACCTCTGTTGTAGGTGGTGTTGGTGCGGCTGGGGCTGCTGTTCCTTTTATTGCGTCTTGGAATCCAAGTGAGCGAGCTAAATCTGCGGGTGCGCCTGTAGAAGTAGATATCAGCAAACTTGAGCCGGGACAATTAATACGTGTCGAGTGGCGTGGTAAACCTGTATGGGTTGTATCACGAACCCCTAAAATGCTTGAGCAGATGAAAGAACACGAAGGTCAACTTCGTGATCCGCAATCGCAAGAGCCACAACAATTAGAATCATCAACCAATGATTTCCGTTCATTACGCCCTGAGATATTTCTCGCGGTAGGTATTTGTACGCATTTAGGGTGTTCACCTGGCTTTTTCCAAGGTAATTTTGGTGAAAAGGTTGAGGGAACAGATGATGGTTTCTACTGTCCATGTCACGGTTCTAAATTTGATATGGCTGGCCGTGTATTTAAATCGGTACCTGCCCCGTTAAACTTAGAAATACCACCTTACACATTTCTTGATGATACCACTATTTTAGTGGGCGAAGAAAAAGGGGTAGCCTAATGTTCGGTAAAATTATTGGTTGGATAGACGACCGTATCCCAATGACACGTGTTTGGAACATGCATATTGCACAGTATCCAGCACCGAAAAACTTTAACTTCTGGTATTTCTTTGGCTCATTGGCCATGTTAGTACTAGTAAACCAAATTCTTACCGGGATTTGGTTAACGATGAACTTTGTTCCGTCTTCTGAGGGCGCATTCGCTTCAGTAGAATACATCATGCGTGATGTAGAATACGGCTGGTTACTACGTTATTTGCACTCAACAGGTGCATCAGCGTTTTTCATCGTTGTATATATGCATATGTTCCGTGGCATGATCTACGGTTCTTACCAAAAACCACGTGAATTACTGTGGTTATTCGGTATGTTTATCTTCTTAGCGTTAATGGCTGAAGCATTCATGGGTTACTTATTACCATGGGGTCAAATGTCATTCTGGGGTGCACAGGTAATCATTTCACTATTCGGGGCTATTCCGGTTATTGGTGATGACTTAACACTTTGGATCCGTGGTGATTATGTAATATCAGGTGCAACGCTTAACCGCTTCTTTGCATTACATGTTATTGCTTTACCATTGGTTATCGTAATTTTAGTATTCTTACACATTGTGGCACTGCACGAAGTGGGTTCAAATAACCCTGACGGTGTTGAGATCAAGCGTAAGAAAGGCTCTGTTGCTGAAGAAGATAAGCCTAAATTTAAATTCCATGAGTATTACACTGACAAGAAAGATATTGTTGATGCGATTCCGTTCCATCCTTATTACACAGTAAAAGATATTGTGGGTGTGGTTGGTTTCTTAATCTTGTTTTGTTGGGTGGTGTTCTTTATGCCTGCGATGAATGGTTTCTTCCTTGAAGGACCAAACTTTGAAGCGGCAAACCCACTTAAAACACCTGAACATATTTTCCCAGTTTGGTACTTTACGCCATTCTATGCAATCTTACGTGCAATCCCAGATAAACTAATTGGTGTTGCTGCGATGGGTGCATCGATTGTAGTGCTGGCGTTATTACCTTGGCTTGACCGTGGCACAGTGAAATCGGTTCGTTACCGTTGTGGCTTCCATAAATGGAACATCGCAGGTTTTGTTGTTACTTTCGTGCTTCTTGGTTGGGTGGGTGCAACTCCACAAACTGATATGAAGACGATCATTTCACAAATCTGTACTGTGACTTACTTTATGTTCTTCGTACTGTTGTTTGTATACAGTAAGAATGAAAAAACTAAGCCATTGCCAGAGAGGTTAACGAAATGATGAAAAAGCTAATTATCGGTTTATTTGCTTTATCAATAAACGTATTGCCGGCAATGGCGGCAGGTCCATCGGTTCCATTAATGGAAGCCGGTAATGACCTAACTGATCAGCCTTCGTTGCAACGTGGTGCAAAGTTGTTCATGAACTACTGTCTTGGTTGTCACCAAATGCAGTATCAGCGTTATGAGCGTACTTTCCGTGATATCGGTATTCCAACAGCCGTTGGCCTTGAGCAGTTAATTTTTGACGGTTCAAAAGTTGGTAGCCATATCACTAACGCAATTACTAAAGATGATGCAGCAAAATGGTTTGGTGCGGCTCCGCCGGATCTAACTCTAATTGCACGTGTAAAATCTCCGGATTATATTTACACGTACTTAAAGTCATTTTATAAAGATGAATCTCGTCCGTTTGGAGTTAACAATATTGTTTTCCCATCGGTAGGTATGCCTCACGTTTTGCAAGAACTGCAAGGTTTACCAACGCCTATTACTGAAGAAGTCGAAGAACATGGTCACACTGTGACTAAAGTTATTGGTACTGAAACAGATGGGACTGGCGAAATGAGTGTAGACGAGTACGATCAAGCGGCTCGTGACTTAACTAACTTCCTTGAGTACGTGGGTGAACCTTCACGTCTTGAATCAGAAGCGTTAGGTATCAAGGTTATCGGATTCTTAGTTATCCTATTTATCTTGGCATTCATGTTGAAGAAAGAATACTGGAGAGATGTTCATTAATTTTGAACATATTTAAAGGTAATTTTGCAATAGGGGCTTAAGCCCCTTTTGCTGTTTTTGTTATTTAATGGAGGTAGGCATGGCCGTAGCTGCCAATAAGCGCCCTGTAATGACCCTTTTTTCTGGTGCTAACTGTATGTATAGCCATCAAGTACGCATTGTACTTGCTGAAAAAGGCGTAAGTGTAGATATTCATCTGGCCGAAAAGGACAACCTGCCAGAAGCACTTCATGAAATTAACCCTTACGGTACAGTGCCAACACTGATTGACCGTGAGCTTGGTTTATATCAGGCAAACATCATCATGGAATACCTTGATGAACGTTTTCCTCACCCTCCACTAATGCCTGTTTATCCGGTAATGCGTGGCCGCAGCCGTTTAATGATGCATCGCATCGACACAGATTGGTACAGCCTTGCTGCTAAAATTTATGCTAATGGCGCTGAATCAGCGCAAGCGCGTAAAGAACTAACAGAAGCTTTACTTGCTGTTTCAGCAATCTTTACTGAAGCTCCTTACTTTATGAGTGAAGAGTTTAGTTTAGTTGATTGTTACTTAGCACCATTACTATGGCGTTTACCAGAGCTTGGTATTGAGCTAACTGGTGCAGGTTCTAAAGAGATGAAAGAATATATGATCCGTTTATTTGAGCGTGAATCATTCCAAGCTTCTCTTACTGAAACTGAGCGCGAGATCCGTTTGTAATGACGCCTAATCGTCCTTATTTACTTCGTGCTTTCTTTGATTGGATTGTTGATAATCAGTGTACACCGCATTTAGTGGTTAATGCTGATTTTCCAGCCGTGCAAATACCAACACAGTTTGTTCAAGATGGACAAATTGTGTTGAATATTAGCCCATCAGCTGTCACACAATTCTCAATGGATAATCAGCAGTTAAGCTTTAGTGCCCGCTTTGGTGGTCAGCCAATGCAAGTATACGTGCCAATTGGTGCCGTGCTTGCGATCTATGCCCGCGAAAACGGTGAAGGCACTGTGTTTACTGCAGATGAGTTTTTAGAAGATGAAGACGAGTTTGCAGCTGAGTTAGAAAGTGTTGATATCGCAGATGAATTATTACCTGACGAGCCAGCTCCTTCTAAGCCTGAAAAGAAAAAAGGCTCACACTTACGTGTTATTAAGTAATATGTAATTGTTTGATAAAAACCGCTGATTAAGCGGTTTTTTTATGTCTGTATAAAAGCAGATTGAAGGTTAAAGGTTAAAGGCGCTAGGTAAACTAAGGGCTACGGGGTTGGCATGGATGGTTGGATTTGCGTAGGCGCGGCTTTATGTCGCGCAGGTGTAGTTTAAGTTCACGGGCGACGAGCTGCGAGAAGCGGGTTAAGGTTGATTGTTGTAGCAACGGGTTATCCCGCGTTTTAAGCGAAAATGCGCGAGGTACACTCCCGCGTACAGGAATTAAAAAGCCTTGCAATATTAACTGCAAGGCTTATAAGTTCCTCGAACCTAGAACTTGATACCTCTACAAATACTCAAAGACCTTAATAACACGTTCTACGCCAGAGACATTACGGGCAACGTCTACTGCTGTATTTGACTCGGCATCAGACACTAAGCCCATTAAAAATACTTCGCCGTTTTCAGTAACTACTTTAATATTGTTGCTGCTGATATTGTCAGTAGTGAGTAATTGCGTTTTTACTTTAGAGGTTAACCAAGAATCATGGGTTTGGGTGCTCATACTAATGTTAGAGCCTATGCGCAGCTGGTTATGTATTTTACGTATTGCAGGTAGGCCCTCAATGGCACGCTGAGCTTCATCTTTCATTTCTTGATTAGCAACTTGGCCTACTAACAGCACGATGCCGTTAACGCTAACCACGCTGATATTGGCATGATCAGCAAGGCGAGGTACATCGTTTATTGCGACCCCAGCTTTGATTTCGATATTACTATCATCGATTTGCGAACCAAGAGTACGACGATCGTTGGCTGCGGTAACGGCACCAGCGGTACCTGCAACAACTGCAGCAGCGCAGCCTTGTAATAATAGTACTGTACTAATAACAATTAGAGATTGTTTCAACATTAGCTTTCTTCCTGTGGGAATAGGGTCAAGTCGACGAGTTCACTCAAACAATGAAGATTAACCAAGTGAGATTCTATGATGCGGCTAGGACGTTTTGACGGAACACGAATTTCGACATCATTGGCGCCGAGTAAACCTACTAGCTCACCGCCATCATCACCAACCATAACAATAACTTTCATATCTTTGGTGAGTGCGGCTTCGACTGCAGATATGATGTTTTTTTCGTTGCCATTAATTGCTAAGACCAATAGTAAATCGCCTTGTTGAGCAAACGCTCGTATTTGCCGCGCAAAAGTTTCTTGGTCGTCACTTTGGGTGCTTTGACCAAGATTGATATGTTCTTGTGACAGCGCGATTGCCGGTAAACAAGGACGTTCTGTTTCGTAGTAGTTGATCAATATACCGGCCATATGCTGAGCAAGCATATGACAGCTCGCAGTACCGCAACAAATCAATTTATTACCATTGATTAGGCTTTGCGCTATGGTAAATGCAGCGGCTTCTAGGGCGCTTGGGAGTACTTCGCCGGCGGCTATTTGCACCTGAATGCTTTCAGTAAAAATCTCTTTTATAGTATCTTGCATATTAAAATACGTTTTTTATCCAATTAAGTTGTTGCGATGTGCCGCCTGTTATTGCGACAAAGTCGATTCTTATTGCTTGATCACTAAGCTTTTTGGTTGCTAAATAATGGTAAATAGAGCGCTTTAAACGTTCTTGCTTTTGTTTACCTAAAGCGTGGATTGCTCCACCCTTAACATAGCTACTGCGAAATTTCACTTCCACAAACACTAGCGTGTTGCCATCGCGCATTATTACATCTAGCTCCCCGTAGGGGCAGTTATAGTTTCGCTCTAACGGGATCAGCCCTTGCGTTACTAAGTATTTTTGCGCTTGTAGCTCGTAATACTGGCCTTTCTCTCGGCTATTTTGCCACAGTTGTTTAAACCACGACATCACAACATCCTTGTTTTATATTGTTTTATATTGTTTTATATTGCTTTTAGCTACTCACTGTTTGACCGGCTGGTAGCTGATTGCATAAATAATGGTAACGGTGCTGATGTTGCTAGCTGCACCGCCTGGATTTGTCTATTTTTGTATTGCGCCCAATTAAGTTGGCGATTTATTTGCCCATCACTGGTAATGCTTAATTGACCGGTTAAGCCATTAAACCGCTTACCGGGAAGCATACTCAATTGTGTGATACTACTTAACATAGCAACCGAATCATAGGCCATCGCAAATAAACGCTGACTTATATCAGCCTGTTCTGGCCACAGCGAGTTATATTGCTGACGCAAGGCATGATCTTTGACTTGTCCACTGAGCATCCATGGTAACTCGGTAAAATACAAACCATCGAGATCGCCTTTATCGGTGCTATCGATTTGCTTGCTATGACTTTTTGAGCTGGCATACAGAGGAATGCGATCAGCAAAGGTACTCACATTTACATCTAAATAAGGTTTAATCAAGCGAGTTTCGATAGCATCACCGAGAATATAAATAACATCAATATCACGACGAGAGCGGGTTTCGCTTTCTACTTCTTGTTTAAATAATGACTTAACGGTCGCAATACGTTCTTTTGATTTATCAACTTCTAACAGGTTAATAATGGTGGTTGGCATATCTTTTTTATCATTATAAAGACCAACTTCTGGTGTGGTTTCACTATAGCGTTGCCATTGTCGGTTGAATAAATCCACTAAGCGCTGGCCTGAACTATTATTTGGCGCAAGCAGCATAGGTTTTTGATAACCAACCGTTAAAAAGTGCTCAAGTGCTTGCTGTATTTCGTGTTCAGGATTAAGCGCAAAGAAGTAATGCTGTGGAGACTGGCGCTCACCATCAAAGGTATTTAAGTGCAAAACTGGGTAATCTTGTAATGCTTTGCTTGCAACTAGCTTATCAATGTTCGCTTTGAGTAACGGCCCAATTATAAAGTTTGGTTTAATTTCGAGTAATTTTGCAGAAAGCTCAGCAGAGCTAAGCATTTCATCAATAAAAATGGTTTCATCAATAGATGAGTTATCTAGTGCTGCTAACACGCCAGCTTTTAAGGCATCACCTAGGCGTTCATTAGCACCTGATTGGGGTAATAAAACAACTAAACGTTCAATATTCAGTGGCTCAGCAGTAATTAGATCCGCAGCCTTTTTTGGTAATACCGCGATTGCCGGATGGCCTGAATAACGGCGCTGCCAATTATTAATTGCTTGGTCAAGTTCTACAGGGGCACCTAAGTAAACTTTATGATATAAAGCTAAATTTACCCAACCTTGCTGTATCACTGAGCCGCGGTTAAAGCGTTCAAGGGCATAAGATGAAAGCTGCTGAAGGTTCTGCCATAACGCACTATTTAATTGTGGGATCGTTAAGTTCTTTTTACTTGCGGTTTCAGAAGCGCGAAAAAAATATGGCATCGCTTGTTTTGGTAAATTTTGTGATGCGTAAATACTGGCGGTTAAATATTGATGCCAAGCAAAATGCTCCGGTTGAGTCAATTGGCTGTCTAAACTGGCTAGCATCTCAAGTGCGAGGGTATTCTTGTTTTGTTGCATTTGCGCAAAAGCGGTATAGAGTTTATTTTGCACTTGGTCTACGCTAGGTGTGCGTTCTAATTCAGTACTAATTTGCTCTAACAGTGGCCATTGTTGCTCTACAATCGCAGCATCACGCGCACTATAAAGAAGTTGGATTTTGTCAGCGCCTAGGCGATTTAATGCTAGTTGGTACATAGATTGTGCGTCAGTCGCTTGAATTTGTGATGCGCTATTAGCTGAACTGAGGTTTTCACTGGTTTTAGTCGGTTTTTCGGTTGTACTACAGGCCGATAACCCTGACAATATGATTAATAGACTAACAAGTTTAAGTCGCACAATGATTTCCCAATACGTTAACGCGATTTGCTTATATTACTGACTGACGCAGGAGACCTCAATGTTAAATGAGGAGAATTCACAGAAAATCGGCACTCTTTACATTGTAGCCACCCCAATCGGCAATTATGACGACTTAAGTCAGCGTGCAATCGCGACTTTATCGCAAGTTGACTTAATCGCTGCTGAAGACACGCGCCATACCGGTAAGTTGCTTAGTCACTTTGGTATTAAAGCTAAAACCTTTGCTTTGCACGACCATAATGAAAAGCAAAAAGCGCAACAAATTATTGATCAACTTAATCAAGGTTTAAATATAGCATTAGTTTCGGATGCAGGCACACCGCTAATTAGTGACCCTGGTTATGCGGTTGTTAATTTATGCCGAGAGCAGGGCGCACATGTCACACCCATACCAGGAGCATGCGCCGCCATAACAGCTGTATGTTGTTCAGGTTTACCAACAGATCGTTTTCAGTTTATTGGTTTTACCCCAGCAAAAAGCAAAGCTCGCCAAGACTTTTTTATTGAAGCGGTTAATTCCAATATAACCAGCATTATGTACGAAAGTACTCATCGCATCATGGCAAGTTTAGATGACTTGGAGATAGCGCTTGGTAGTGAGCAACAAGTGGTGTTTGCTAAAGAGTTGACCAAAACCTTTGAAACATTTTTTAATGGCACAGTAAGTGAACTTAAACAGTTTTTAACCGACGATCCAACCAAACAGCGCGGCGAAATAGTGCTAATGTTGCCTGGTAATCCAAAGCAGGTTGATGATATTCCGCCAGAAGCACGTAAAATGTTGGCGTTACTTGAGAATGAAATGCCAATGAAAAAAGCCTGCGGTATAGTGGCCGATTATTTTGGCATGAAGAAAAATGCCCTTTATAAAACAATTATTGACGAAAAAGGCTAAATCTTTACTGCACATACAATCCAGCTCAGGTATACTGCGCGCCGAGTCAGCCAAGATGATCGCTGCCTGCAACGAAAATGCGCAGGGGGAGGAAAGTCCGGGCTCCATAGGGCAGGGTGCCAGCTAACGGCTGGGGGGCGTGAGCCTACGACAAGTGCAGCAGAGAGGAGACCGCCAATCTTCGGATTGGTAAGGGTGAAAGGGTGCGGTAAGAGCGCACCGGGCCACTAGCAATAGTTGGTTGCAAGGTAAACTCCACCCGGAGCAAGACCAAATAGGGTTCCTTATGGCGTGGCCCACGTTGGAACCGGGTAGGTTGCTTGAGCCATAGAGCGATTTATGGCCTAGACGAATGATTATCACTTTCTTCGGAAAGGACAGAACCCGGCTTATACGGCTGACTCACTCATTCAATAAAAAAGCCCGCAGTTAACGCTGCGGGCTTTTTTATGCTTGAAATATACGCTCTAAATCCAAACTAGGCACAAATGCTATAAGCCATTTTCTTAGTCGTAATAAGAAAAACGATGATATTAACCTCTTTCATTAGCGCCTAACCTATTGCTTTATTGCTAGTTTAGGGAATTAGAATGAGCGTGATCGAGGGCAGTACAAGGGAGTTTGGCAATACAACGGTGCTATTACATAGCTTAGGTTCATCATGCTACCGCATCGAGTGGTATAGCAAGATGACTGGGGCATCAACCAGCTTGACGCGGATCAAACTAGGAAAATATTTAGTGCTCCGTAAATGGGCATCAGCGCTTAATATACAGGATGTGTCCAGTGAGTTTGATCGGCGTAATAGTGCACTTATTCACTTTTTGAATAATGTCGATATTGTGAAGTCTAAAGACGATTTGATACTTGCAGCAAAACAGCACTGCGTTAATCTTTTCACTAATTATGAAGGCTTAAAGCCAATCAATAAAGTCACTTTTCCTAAGCCTCGGCTGCAAGGTGCTATTGGCAAAAAAGTGGTTATAAAATCAAAAGTCGGGGATAAGGAAATTGCTCAAGGATTGCTATTACAGTTAGTCGGTAATCAAGCTGAAGTGCAAGTACCTGCTAACGATAATGAGGCGATACAGGTAAGGAAAAAGTTTTATTCCAAGCAAGTTTATATTCGCTAGCGGACTTGTTCATCAGCTGATATGGGGAATGTTGCATTAATGGTGAAGCCTTGCTCGTTTGAGAATGAGCATTGGCCGCCAAGAGCAGTCACGCGTTCATCAATGAAAGCGAGACCATAACCACCCGAGTGTGAGGCGGTTGTCGCGACATTGCCATTATCCTGAATAATTAACGTGATCAGATCCGAGTTGGAATCTAAACTAATTACCAACTCAGATGCACAGCTGTGCTTGATGCAATTGGTGATTGCTTCTTGGCAAATTCGATAGATCGCAATTTGATGTTCATCTCTAATTGCTTCGTTTATGCATAAATGTGTTATATACCTAACTTTTTCTTTATGCATCAAGCTTTTAAACTTCCCTTGTGAAAGTGCTTTTGCTAAGCCTAATTCATCAAGCTCACGCGGACGCAGATAATGCATCAGGTGATAGACTGAATCATACATTGAATTAGCATTTTGTTTTAACGTAGTCACAATCGCGCTGACGCTTTGATCCGTCATACTGGTTAAAACGGCAAGATCGGTTTTAAATGCAGTCAGGTTTTGCCCTAATTCATCATGAAGCTCTTGTGATAAATGCTTCCTCTCACTTTCTTGTACATTCACCATTTTGATAGCCAGTTGTTGGTTTTTTTCTAATTGCGCCCTAAGTTCAATGTTTGTCAGTGTTAGCATATTATTTTTTTGTCGCAGCTCTGCTGCTGCCGCACCGAGTAATAAACTCGTTGCGGCATTGGTCAGAATAAACAATTGGCTAATATAAGTATTAGTTGCATCTTGTGTGATGCTTGCTTCTAATATTATTAAGCCATTTGCTGCTGCTGCGCCAAATATAGCGCCTGTAATACCAAAGTGATATGAAAACCAAATAATTGGTAGTAGGGAAGCCAAGCGTAATAGTGAGTAGATATCAGGGCGCAGCAGATAAATCGACAGCATTAATAGGGTAAAAACAGTGACTGTGATAATTAGTTTAACTCCGCCCTCTAGGCTAAAGGCTCGGTGATAACTGTTAGCACACAAAATAATAAAAGGTGTGATAAACAAGCTGCCAGTTAAATCACCTAAAGTCATATTTAACTGATATTGCAGTAGTTGTTTACCTTCTAACCAAGTTGTGAACTCAAAAGAGCTGGCAAACAAAAACCATTTTGATGCTGCCGCTAAGCTTGCTAGTAAAATAAGCGAAAGCACACCTTTACTATCTTTTATCGTTGGTGGCCAACGGCTATGCTTAAAAGCGAAGACAATGGCTAAATAGATAGCCTCTTGCCACGCACCATGCAATAAATTTAAATGCCATTGCTGGGTATAAAAAGAACCTAAATACGCTGCATAGAGTCGTGATGCTAACCATATTATTGGCCAATAGCGTGTTGGGAACATAATAACAAAAGCCAGTTTAATACCTGCAGGGAGAAATATAGCACTACTTTGTGGGACGGTTTCTAGATGGTTACTAACCCATGTAGAGGCACACAGCGCGATTAAGTAAGCAACGCAAACCGCGCATTGCTTAGCTGCCCCTAGTACTATGTTTGTAGTGGAAGGTGTGGCAGTGATAAGCCTAGGCCAACTCATTAAGTTGAATAACCCCGATATCAATGGCAACTTTTAATAGTTCAAATGAAGTTGTTGCGTTTAGTTTATTACAAATATTTGTTTTATGTACGTGAGCGGTTTTCGGCATCATGCCGAGCTGTTGAGCAACCTGTTTGGCATTTAAGCCTTTGGCAAAAAGTGGTAGAGCCTCTATTTCTCTATTTGTTAAAAGGTCTTTTTTATCAGAAACACAGGTGTAGTTGAAGTTAACGTCTTCACTGATGTAGCGATGGCCGCGCATTACTGTTTTTACCGCATCAATCATAGCGTCTGAAGCTGAGCGCTTTGACACATAACCAAGCGCCCCAAGTTGTATTGCATTGCTGACGTACGGTTCATGGTCGTGCATAGAAGCTACAATGGTTTTTATTTCTGGGTAATGCTCATTTAAGTATGATAGAAAAGTCAGGCCAGTCTCACCTTCGTGCATTGAAATATCAACGATAAAGACATCTGGCTGGTCAATATTTACTGCTAACTTTGCTTCGTTCACTGAGCAAGCTTCAATTGTTACTTGCCAGTTTAACTCGAGCTCAAGTAGTTTTTTAAAACTATCTCGAACTAACTGATGATCTTCAATGATACCAATCCGCATAAATCCCTCCATTTTCAGGAATTATACATCTAAATCAATTTACTATGTCTAAGAATTATTCCTAGTGAAATTACCTGTCGATTCTTAAGATGAACGTTAATGTAGGTTTGTAGCAATGATGTACTGCAAAAGAGGTATGAACCGTGCAAAGGGCTAAGTCTTGTTACTATTAATCGCTTTAAACACTGAGTAGCTAACGGCTAATACTAGACAGATGGTGGCGGGGATAAAGAGTGCATTAAATTTATAAAACTGGAATGCATAAGCACCTAATGTACCACCGCAAATGAATCCTGAGATGATCAGTAAAAACAACAGTGCTTTGCGTTTATCAAAGGGTTCGCCTCTTAATTTAGCGCCAAGCATTAGCCCTAGATCAGTAAAGATACCGGTAACATGGGTGGTGCGAATAACTGCGCCGCTGTAAGTGGTGGCTAACGCATTTTGTAAGCCGCAGGCTGCAGATGCTAAATAGTGCCCGTTTACAGAGTCATTCGATAAAAAATACACTGAGCTTGCTAACAGAATGGCTTCAAATAACAGCAAGCTGCTGTAGTTATGGCCAAGTTTTAATGCACCACTTTGCAAAAAAGCGCCGGAGATCGCCGCACCAGCTAAAAAACTCAGTAGGATAAGAGCTAGGTGTAATACATCAGTAACGTGGGAGGTAACAAGGCTTGTGCCAAGGAGTGTTGCAGTGCCTGATAGATGTGAAATTGATTGATGTTTGAAGCCTAGTAACCCTATCGAATTAACAAGCCCAGCAACAAGCGCAAGTAAAAACGATCCATATTCTACCCAACGAGGCAATTTTGAAATCACGGCTAACAGTTAATTTAATAAAATCTGTTTGGTAACCTATCAGTTCGTTATTTATTAAACAATAGCTAGCTAAGTTTTCTGTGCATAGTTTGTGCTGGATCAGCAATATTTAGGTAGCTGTTGTGGATTGGTTGCTTACCAGTGCTAAAAATTCCTGTTCGGGTAATGGCTTTGCAAACAAATAGCCTTGGCCATAATCACACCCTATACCAAGTAATAATTGCTGCTGCTCTGGTGTTTCAATGCCTTCGGCAATCACTTTTAAACCAAATTGATGTGCCATAGTGATAATTGCTTTGCATAACGCGAGATCTTGATTGTCGGCTTGAATGTTATCAACAAAACATTTATCAATTTTTAAATAATCTGCGTCCATTTGTTGCAAGTAGGCAAGCGATGAATAGCCGGTGCCAAAGTCATCTAAAGCGAGTTCCATACCGGATTTTACCAGCGCTTTCAGACGTTGTTGAGTGAGTTGCTCTGGTGCGATCATTAACCCTTCGGTGATCTCGCTAACAATTGCACTCGGTGGTAAATTGGCGGCTTTTAGTAAGGCTGGCCACAGATCAATACCGCTATCAAGGCAGCTAAATTGTACCGGCGAGACATTAATACTAAGTTGAAAGTTGGCATCAACCTGCGCTCGTAAAATCGTTAGCGTTTGTAATGCGCGAGTAAATACAAATTGTCCTAATGGGTTGATATATCTAGACTCTTCGGCCAGAGGTATAAACTCTGCGGGACTAATTACGCCGCGTGTCGGGTGGCGCCAGCGCAATAGTGCTTCTGCTTTATGAATGTGTCCAGAATCTAGGTTAACGATTGCTTGGTAATAAAGATCAAATTGTTTTTGTTCAATGCCATAGCGCATGTTTTTGAGTAAATCCATACGCGCTTGTGCTTGCTCACGTAAGTTGTGATTGAAAAACTCAAAACAGTTACGACCATTTTGTTTGGCTTTATACATGGCTTGGTCGGCGGCTTTTAATAACAGCTCTGAGCTATCGCCATCGATTGGTGCAATAGCGATGCCGATGCTGGTTGCTATGTGTAGTTCTTCGCCTTCGAGTATAAATGCTTTTGTCATGGCATTGAGGATATCGTTGGCTACTTTTTTAATGTGTTCTTCAGTGACTAGCTTGGCATGCACAATGACAAATTCGTCGCCACCAATACGTGCAATAAACTCAATATCAACAATTTCTTGTTGCAAACGAATTGCGATCAACTTAAGTAATTCGTCACCATAAAAATGGCCTAAGGTGTCATTTATGTCTTTGAAATGATCAAGATCAAGTAGCATGATCACCAGTGGCTCATTAGGATTTAAGCTGTTGTTGAGGCGCTGATTTAAGCGTTCTTTAAGCTCAATTCGATTAGGTAGATTGGTTAAATGATCATAGTGAGTTTGATGCCATATCAGATCTTCTGCTGCTTTTTTAGCAGTAATATCGGTAAAGATCGCGACTCTGCGCTGCGCTTCAGAATGTTCATTGTATACAGTATCGATAGTAAGCCATTCAGTGAATAACTCGCCATCTTTACGACGGTTAATTATTTCACCTTGCCAACGACCCGTTTTTTGTAACTGTAGCCACATTTCATGATAAAACGCTTTGCTGTGTTTGCCTGAAGCTAAGATAGCGGTGGTATTGCCCAGTATTTCTTTTTTACTGTATTGAGTTACTTCACAAAAAGCTGGGTTAACATCTAAGATAACGCCGTTTGGATCGGTAATAGCCATTCCTTCACTGCTATTTGAGTAGACCAATGAGGCCAGATGAGAGGCTTTTTCAGCGTTCTTTCGCTGGCTAATATCTTGCAATACGATGGTGTACTCGTTGCTATTATGCTTGGCACTGATCCGCGCTTCAAATACTTGCTCGACTTCGCTGTTATTGATTATTAACTCAAATTGGCTAGTTTTATTTTTACAGGGTAAATTCCTAAGTAACTGTTTACTTTTTTCTTCACCAAGTAGCTCGCGAAGATGTAACTTTGAACGCGCACACACTGGTAAATTTAACTGTGAAATTTGTCCGCCTAAGTTCAGTACATCACCGTGAACATTGATCCGAATATAGGTATCAGGCAAGGCGTTTAATAAACTACTTAGTTCGTCATGTTGGCGTTTGACACTCGCTTCTGCCGTCAGACGTGTTTGCGCCATCGCTTTAAAATGTTGATAGAGAGTATTCAGCTCTGGGCTATTTAAAGAAAACTGTTTTGGTAATAACCCTTGCGCAAGCTCTTTAATCGTCAGTGTGAGTTGCGCTATGGGCGTTAATACGTTGCGCTTTAATTGGCTATGAGCAAATATAGACAGGCCAATAATCATCAATGTGAATGCAGCTAATGTGATAAAAAATAGTTGGTTGGCAGCTTGAATTGCGTTATTAAATGGCATGACAACATAGACGTTTAGGCTATTTTTAGTTTCATCGGTATACATGGTTTTACTGTGTAAAATGTGATTAATACCTTGCAATTCAATTGTGCTATTGAGCATAGGTAGTTCAGAGCTAAATCCATAGGCGTTAATATTTTCGCCAAACAGCGATGGATCGTTAGGGTAATTTGCAATAATGCGACCGTTGTTGTCGGTTATAACAGCAATGGCATCTTCGGGTAAATGAGAGTTGGCAAGTATCTGGCTCCACCAATCTAATGTGACAACCGTTACTACCGCCCCATATACTTGTTGCTGCTGATCAATAAGTGGATAAGCAAAATTGAAACTGAGGGAATTGATACTGCGATCTTTTTGAAAATAGCCAATGGCAAAGCTTTTAGTTGCCACAGCATTTTTAAAGTATTCACGATCGGCAATATTAATATTTTCTTTGCGTCCTTGTAATAAACACACCGCATCGCCTTGTATATTGACGATACCAATATTTGCAATTTCAGGTTGAAGTTTTTGTATTTTAGCTAAGTAATAAGGGCAGCCGGTTTGTAGTGGCGCGGCAAAGTCTTTTAAATCCGCAAGCTGAATAGTAAATGTTTTAATTTTTTTGAGTAGCTCAGTTTGCTGATCCATAAGCTGTTCGGCAACCGTTAAAGCCTGCAGCCGACTCTCTTGGCGCGCCGTTTCTTTGGCATGCCAAAGGCTAAATAAGATCACCAAAATACCTGGTAAGCTCAGTAAGATAAATAAACGATAAAGTCGGTGTTGTAACGATGAGGAAAAAATAACAATACTCTTCATACTGGGCTTTGGCATAAAATTGTAGCCAATTAAGTTGAAAATAACCATATATAATAAAAGGTTATTTATACTTTCTCTAATAAATAATAGAGCAACTACGCAAAAGAGTATGATTGCGCTACGTAAACCTCATTATTATAGTAAACGTAATAACCAGCTAAATTGACTTAGCTTTATTTTTTTGGATGAATTTTGGTTATGACTATTTAGCGCTTGAAAGCCTGCACCTGCCGTAAAGGCACTGGCAATACCGACATTCGATACTGCAAAGCGTTTAAGTCGGTAATTGAAAGCTTGATGATGTTGCTGTTTTAACGCATTGATGCTATTCATTTTTTGACTTAAGTGACGAACTTTATGATTTGGTTTCTTAATAAAATAATCAATTAGCATTATTCACCCCTATTTATATTGAGTAATTGTTTAATGCTGTGCGCAGTTTTATCAAAGCCAATTTTACTGCTGATATAACCAATATTTTTCCACAGCCACATCAAACAAAGCAATTGTAAGCCAATTAGACACACAGCACTGAACCATATTGATTGACTAAAGGCAAAAATCGCAAAGCCAAGTGTGATCAGCAAACCGGCCCACAACAATACTAAGCCACCGGCAAAACTTACCAGTAAAATAATAGTCAATGCCAAAGAGCGGGTTGATAGTCGCCACTCGGCACTCGCTAATTCTTTACAAATACCTGCCTGTTGGCGATAGTCCTGATAAAGCTGTTCACCGTATTGAGACAATTTAGCAAGATGATCTTGCCACTGATCAGCACTTTGCGGCGCAGGATCAGCGGCTTGATGCTGTTTATCTTTAGGATCGGTATGTGGTTGCATAATCGCTTACTTGCTACGGCGAAATAGTGCAGTTACTAGCATACCGGCTGCAAACGCAATACCAGCTGTAGCAAGCGGATTTTCAGCGGCTAATTGACGAGTTTTACCACTGTATTCAGACAGTTTTTCACGCGCAATTTTTTGCTTTTCAGTCAGAGTTTCAGCTGAGCTTGAAGCACCATGGCGAATATTTTGCTCTGCTGTTGCAGCCTTAGAAGACAGCGAATCAACAGCAAGATGAGCCGCTGAGGTTGCTTTATCTGTTAATGGCGATTCAGTGTGAGCAGCGATGTCATCAACTTTTTTACTGGTTTTTGCAGCTGAATTAGAACTCGATGTTGAAGTAGTCATAGTAATCGTTCCTTAAATATTAAAACTAAATTGTGTAATACTTGTTGCAGCCTTCGTACCACTTCTACAATCTTATTTAATTACTTATAAATCAATGTTTTACTTTTTATTTTTCGAATTGGTTTGTTTGAAATAACAGCGTTTTAAGTAACTATTGCAAAAAGATCGCGTAAATTTTACAAGATCTATTAAGCAGTAATTCGCTACTAATATTTTGTAACTGTTCATTGATTATTCATTAATCATTTAAGTCTGTTTATTTTGTTTTATCTCAGAATAAAATATTTTTTTTGTAGTTATCCACTTTTTCCCACGTAATTCAGTAGCTTTGCGCTAGGCCTTATTTTTTCTGGCTTTAACACGCCATTATAGGTTTTTGCTGACTTGACAAAATAGCTTGTCAAGCCCTAAACTGGAGCACTGTGGTAAAAAGTGGTATTTAGTGGATCAAATTGGATCAAATTAATCAAAACAGATTAATTACAAACTTTTAGAGTAGGCTTTTTATGTTCCGTGGTGCGAGTTCACTGAGTTTGGATGATAAAGGACGATTTGCGGTACCGACTAAGTACCGAGACTCGTTGTTGTCTGAAGATCAGGGGACGGTGATCTGTACTGTCGCACTGAACGAGCCTTGCTTGTGGTTATATCCATTGGCGCAATGGCAGGATATAGAAGATCGCTTAGCTAAAATTTCCAATATGAATCCACGCGCTCGACGCATGCAAAGGATGTTGTTAGGTAATGCAACAGAGTACCAATTAGATAAAAATGGTCGAATATTGCTGGCACCGTCGTTACGGTCTCATGCTGATTTAGGCAAAAAAATCATGTTGGTCGGTTTGATGAATAAATTTGAGATCTGGGATGAAGAGCGTTGGCATGAACAAATGCGCCAAGACACCGAAATTGAACGACTCGGTGAGTTTGAATCAACCCCAGACTTAGATAATTTTTCGCTCTGATCACACAATAAAAAGGCAAACAATAGCTAATGACAGCGCAATTTGAACATATTTCCGTACTAATGGACGAAACCATCGAAGGTCTAGCAATTAAGCCAGACGGTATTTATATGGATGGTACATTTGGCCGAGGCGGACATTCTGGACAAATCTTGGCGCGCCTTGGTGAATATGGTCGATTACAAGCTATTGACCAAGATCCACAAGCGATCAAGTCTGCCGAAAAGTTTGCCGATGATAGTCGTTTTGCCAT
Source organism: Pseudoalteromonas sp. SR41-4 (assembly GCF_014163985.1). Taxonomy (NCBI): domain Bacteria; kingdom Pseudomonadati; phylum Pseudomonadota; class Gammaproteobacteria; order Alteromonadales; family Pseudoalteromonadaceae; genus Pseudoalteromonas; species Pseudoalteromonas sp. SR41-4. The sequence goes on from NZ_JACJEI010000026.1 coordinate 18,798, forward strand.
TGCCCATACTCGCTTTTCTAATTTATACGAAGTGGCAGAGCAAAACGATCTATTAGGAAAAGTAGATGGCATTTTATTAGATATCGGTGTGTCATCACCACAACTAGATGATGCCGAGCGTGGTTTTAGCTTTATGAAAGATGGCCCGCTTGATATGCGCATGGATCCTACCAGCGGCCGCAGTGCTGCGCAGTGGTTAGCTGAAGCCGAGCTGGAGGAGATTGTTCATGTGATCAAAACTTATGGCGAAGAAAAATTTGGTCGTCGTATTGCACATAAAGTGCTTGAAGTGCGAGCACATACGCCGATTACAACAACTAAGCAACTAGCTGATTTAGTTGACGAAGCAGTGCCAGTAAAAGACAAATTCAAACATCCTGCGACGCGTACTTTCCAAGCTATTCGTATTTATATCAACAGTGAATTGGAAGAGATTCAAACGGCATTACAAGCTGCGCTGGGTGTACTAAAGCCCGGTGGTCGGTTAGTGGTGATTTCGTTTCATTCACTAGAAGATCGTATTGTTAAACAGTTTATTAAAAAACAGAGTAAGGGAGTGGCATTACCCAGAGGTCTGCCTTTAACTGATGCACAAATAAATAAAAATCTGACGTTAAAGGCAGTGGGTAAAGCTATTAAGCCAAGCCAAGCTGAAGTTGACCGTAACCCACGTTCACGCAGTTCAGTACTTAGGGTGGCACAGAGGTTGGGATGAAGCCTAAAGCGAATCATCGACAACCCAATTTATTTTTAGAAATAATCAAAGGCCTAGGAGCTAATAAGCTAACCTCGGCCTTGTTGGTTGTGATATTCGCATCAAGTTTGAGTGTGGTGCAGGTCACTCACTTTGCTCGCCAAGAGCTGATTGAGCAAGATCAGTTGTTACAACAGCGAGATGAACTCGATTTAGAATGGCGTTACCTATTAGTTGAAGAAGAGTTTTATTCGCAACATGCACGCATTGAAGAAATTGCTATCGAGCAACTTCAGATGAAACGGTCCACAAGCCAAGACGAACAGGTGATAGTACTACCATGAGAAGTAGAGGGAAAAAACCAGTTAATAGTTTGATCACATGGCGTTTTATGCTGGTGTGCTCTGTAGTGCTGCTGGTTTTTGTTACTTTAGTTTCTCGTGCTGCTTATTTACAAGTTATCGAGCCTGATAAAGCCCGTTCAGAAAGTAATAAACGTACTGTGCGCGTGGAAAAGTTGCATGTGCAACGCGGGATGATTTTTGACCGTCATGGTAAAGAACTTGCAGTTAGTGTGCCTGTGGTAAGCGTGTATGCGGATCCTAAAGCATTGCATAAATCATTGCGTGCTAAAGTGCTCAAGCAAGCGCGTAAAAATGGCGAAGATGAGAATGCTCTTGCAGAAAATACCGCGCTACTTGAACAGCGTATTGCGTTGTACTACAAAAATGATTTGCGTTGGCGTGAACTTGCCGACGTACTGCGTATTGAACCGAAAACAATCAACGGTCGCTTGCGGGATGATGCCAGTCGCCGCTTTGTTTATTTAAAACGCCAAGTAACCCCTGCCGTTGCCAATTATATTGGCGACTTACGTCTGCCTGGTATTCATCTATTAGATGAATCAAAACGCTATTATCCTGCCGGAGAAGTTACCGCACATGTGCTTGGTTTTACTAATATTGATGGCAAAGGTATCGAAGGCATAGAGAAGCTTTACGAAAACGCATTAACTGGCGTTGAAGGTCGTCGCACAATTCGCAAAGATGCACAGGGTCGTGAAGTTGAAGTGCTTGATGAACGTGAACGGATCGAGCCTGAAAGTATTCATTTAAGTATTGATCAACGCATTCAAGCGATTGCTTATAAAGCAGTAAAATCAGCAGTTCTAACCTACAAAGCAACGTCTGGCTCTGCGATGGTGGTCGATGTGAAAACTGGTGAAGTGTTAGCGATGGTTAACAGCCCGTCTTTTAATCCAAATAATTTAAATGATGCAGCCCCGCATAAACGCCGAAATCGAGCGATCACGGATTTGTTCGAACCAGGTTCAACCGTTAAGCCTCTAGCCATATTAGCTGGGTTAGACTACGGCTCAATCCAACCGGATGATAAAATTGATACTTACCCAGGCTGGATGCGCATTGGTGGTACGTTAGTTACAGACTCGCGTAACCATGGTGAAATGACCTTACGTGAAATTTTAAAGTACTCCAGTAACATGGGGGTGACAAAAATAACGCAAGATGTACCGAAGGATTACTTTGTTGGCTTGTTCCAAAAGGTTGGCTTTGGTTCAGATACAGGCACCGGCATGGTTGGTGAAAGTAGTGGCTTGTTTTATCCGAATCGACGTTGGTCTGACCATGAAATTGCAGCACTTTCTTTTGGTTATAACGTTGCTGTAAGCACCGCACAAATGGCGCGTTTTTATGCCATGTTAGGTGCCGGCGGGATCAATAGACCATTGACCATCCTCAAGCAAGATTCAATCCCTGAAGGCGAGCGTGTTTTTCAACAAAAAGATGTTGAAGCGGTTGTGCATATGATGGAAAGCGTTTTTGAAGAAGGTGGTACAGCGAGCCGGGTAAAAGTTGATGGTTATCGTGCTGCGGGTAAAACGGGTACCTCTAAAAAAGCTGCCGCAGGTGGTTATGGTGATGAGTATGTAGGTTACTTTACTGGTATAGCACCTGCGAGTAATCCACGTTTAGCTGTTGTTGTAATGATCAATGAGCCCGGTGGAGATGTTTATTATGGCGGTGCAACTGCAGGACCAGTGTTTGCAGAAATAATCTCCAATGCGTTAAGAATTTTAAACGTGGCACCAGACAAAGGCTCGGTTGCCTACGTGAAGGGCATAGATGATGATGCATGATTTAAAAATAATTTTACAACAAATAGAAGTAGCAGCAACAAGCTTATTAGTAAGGCACTTACGTTTAGATAGTCGAGATGTAACCCCTGGGGATGTCTTTGTAGCAATTAAAGGTCATCAATTAGATGGCGGACAATTTATAGATAAAGCGATTGCAAATGGTGCTGTCGCAGTAATTGCTGATCGTTTATGTGAGTTTGAATGTGATTTTGAGCCGCTTTATTTAATTTCCGATTTGAATAAGAAATTGCCCGCATTAGCGAGTCATTTTTATCAGCAACCAAGTAAACAATTAGATGTGGTAGGTGTTACTGGCACCAATGGTAAATCAACTACCACTGCGATGATTGCTCATTTAGCTAAGTTTTGCGACACCCAATCAGCGATTATCGGTACGCTTGGGTATGGGCAACCAGAAAGTTTAACTGAGTTAATCAATACCACACCGTCTTGTGTTGATTTACAAAGAATATTAGCGCAACTTGCCACTGACAATAACAAACTGGTGGCGATGGAAGTGTCATCACATGGTTTGGTACAGCAGCGTGTTGCGAAAACGCACTTTAAAGCTGCTGTGTTTACTAATTTATCGCGCGATCATTTAGATTACCACGGTGATATGGCCAGTTATGCCGATGCAAAGTTAATGCTAATGCGAGATTTTGACGCGCAGCTGGTGGTACTAAATCAAGATGATAACCAAGTAGAGCAATGGTTAGAACAATACGATTTTAATAACTTAGTGTGTTATGGCCATAAAAACTTGCAGCCAAAAGGTGCTAAGTTTGTATACTTCACTGATGTTTCTTACCATAAAACCGGTATATCGGCACAGTTGACGACAAGTTGGGGTGATATTGCTATTACCTGTCCGCTGTTTGGCGAATTTAATTTATATAATTTAGCGGCTGCAATCGCAACTTTACTTGGTTTAGGTTACCCATTAGATCAACTGGCAGCGGGTTGTGCAAGCTTGCAACCAGTTGCTGGACGCATGCAAGCATTTAGCGCGCCAAACCAACCAACCTGTATTGTTGATTATGCTCACACGCCAGATGCGTTAGCTTTAGCATTGCAAGCATTGCAACAACATGTGCCCGGTGGCGTAAGTTGTGTATTTGGTTGCGGCGGAGACCGTGATAAAGGCAAGCGACCAATGATGGCCCAAGCGGCTGAGCAAAATGCTGATAAAGTAATTATTACTAGTGATAACCCGCGTAGCGAAGATCCATGGCAGATCATTAAAGATGTTGCTGCTGGTTTAAGCCAGCCTGACCGTGCGCACTTAGAAGCTGACCGTGCTCATGCTATTGCCTTTGCAATAGATAACGCAAATGCCAATGACGTAGTGCTTATTGCAGGTAAAGGCCATGAAGATTATCAAATAATTGGTACGCAACGGATAGATTTTTGCGATCGTAAATTTGTCCAGCAGCACTTACAACAAAAGCAAAAGCTAGACCCACAAGAACAACAAATAAGAGGATCGCAGTTATGATCCCAATGGATTTTGATTGGCTAGCAAATGTGTTAGCAACTGATTATCAAGGTGATAATCAAACAGTAAAAAATATTAATACCGATACTCGCACCGTATGCGAAGGAGAAGTATTTTTAGCCCTACAAGGCCCTAATTTTGATGGCCATCAATTTTTACAACAAGCGAAAGACAAAGGCGTAATAGCCGCTATTGTAAGTCAAAAAGTTGCCGTTGATATTCCTCAGTTTTTAGTTACGGATACGCGTATTGCGCTAGGCGAAATTGGTGCTGCGGTAATGGCCAGTGTGGCACCAAAAACTATCGCAATTACAGGCAGTGTCGGTAAAACCACAGTAAAAGAAATGTGCGCAGCTATTTTAGCTCCTCACGGTGAAGTACTGTCGACCAAAGGTAATTTTAATAATGATATTGGCGTCCCATTAACCTTGTTACGCCTAGAACCGCAGCACAAATATGCGGTGATTGAGCTTGGCGCTAACCATATTGGTGAAATTGCCTACACCACGGCGATGACTAAGCCAGATGTTGCCGTTGTTTGTAATGTGGCAGCTGCGCATATTGAGGGTTTTGGCTCTCTTGCGGGTGTAGCAACGGCTAAAAGTGAAATTTACGATGGTTTGAAAGAGCATGGCATTGCGCTAGTTAACTGTGACAGCGAATTCAGTGATGGTTGGCTTACTAAGTTACAAGGGCGCAGTGTAAAACGTTTTTCAAGCACTGAACAACTAGATATTTGGGCAGAAGAAGTCAGTCTCGATGAACAAGCTCATGCTTCTTTTTATATTTGTACCAAGCAGCAGCGAGTACCCGTTAAGCTTTCATTACCAGGTCGTCACAATGTTACAAACGCCCTTATAGCAGCTGCATTAACCTGTGAATTTGGCGTTAGTCTTGAGGCGGTGGCAATGGCACTAGCAACCATGGCTGAAGTAAAAGGCCGAGTAAACATTATTCAAGTCAATGAAACACTAACCGTGATTGATGACACTTATAATGCCAATGTGCAATCGGTTAAAGCCGCGATTGATTTACTTAGTGATATACAAGGTCAGCGTATTTTAGCGTTAGGTGATATGGGAGAACTTGGTGAAGAAGCTGCGCTTTATCACCAACAAGTTGGCGCCTATGCCAAACAACAAGGTATTGATGAGTTGTATAGCTTAGGTGTATTGAGTCAATACGCCAGTGATGAATTTGCTAAACCACAGCGGCATTTTTCAAGCCGCGAGGAACTGTTGCAACAATTACAAGCACAGTTAACTGACTTAGCACAAAAAACCACCATAGTCGTGAAGGGATCACGCAGTTCTCGCATGGAATTATTAGTACAAGATTTAGTTAACAGCCAGCAAACTGGCCGCAATGGAGTATCTCAATGTTAGTTTGGCTGGCTGAGTATTTAACACAATATTACAGTGCATTTAATGTGTTCTCGTATTTAACCGTTCGCGCTGTATTTGGTATTTTAACGGCATTATTAATTTCATTGTATTTTGGGCCTAAGTTGATCCGTGCTTTGCAAAGAATGCAAATTGGTCAAGTAGTTCGTAACGATGGCCCTGAGTCGCATTTATCGAAAAAGGGCACCCCAACCATGGGAGGCTTGTTAATTTTAGCGTCTATTTTTACCAGTACTTTACTGTGGGCTGATTTAGCGAATAAATATGTATGGGCTACCTTGTTTGTGATCGGCTCATTGGGAATTGTTGGCTTTGTTGATGATTACCGTAAAGTGATCCGCAAAGATCCAAAAGGGTTAATTGCTAAATGGAAGTATTTTTGGCAGTCAGTGATTGCCTTAGTGGTTGCCTGCGCATTATTTTTTACTGCTAATCATGCCAACGAAACATCATTAGTAGTGCCGTTTTTTAAAGATGTATTACCGCAACTAGGTTTGTTTTACATAGTTATGACTTACTTTGTAGTGGTGGGTACGTCAAATGCTGTGAATCTGACCGATGGCTTGGATGGTCTGGCCATTGTACCGACTATTTTAGTGGCAGCAGCATTGGCTATTATCGCTTACTTAACAGGTAACGTGAATTTCTCAGCTTACTTGCATATTCCACATTTACCATTGGCCAGTGAGTTGGTTGTGGTATGTACCGCCATTGTTGGTGCCGGATTAGGCTTTTTATGGTTTAACACTTACCCAGCACAAGTATTTATGGGTGATGTTGGTTCATTAGCGCTTGGTGGAGCATTGGGTATTATTGCTGTATTAGTTCGCCAAGAGTTAATTTTAATCATTATGGGCGGTGTATTTGTGATGGAAGCACTGTCGGTTATCTTGCAAGTTGGCTCTTATAAATTACGTGGCCAACGGATTTTTAGAATGGCACCAATCCACCATCATTACGAATTAAAAGGCTGGCCTGAGCCACGAGTTATCGTGCGTTTTTGGATAATTTCTATCGTGCTAGTGTTAGCTGGCCTAGTAACATTAAAGATCAGGTAAATGACGTATTTAAACGAGATGAAAAACAAACATATTACAGTGCTCGGACTCGGTGTAACCGGTCTGGGCATTGTGCGTTTTTTATTATCTCAAGGTTTAACGCCTAATGTAGTTGATAGTCGCCAATCACCGCCCGGTTGTGATTGGTTACAACAACATGCGCCAAATTTAACGACGCAGTTTGGTGATTTGGCAACTGCACAGCTTGAAAGCGCTGATATGATCATCATCAGCCCCGGTTTAAGTTTAACACTTCCAGCAGTTGCACAAGCAATGCAAGCGGGTGTTGAAGTGATTGGTGATATTGAGTTATTTGCTCGTTTAACAGACAAGCCGGTGGTGGCTGTAACAGGCTCTAACGGTAAATCGACTGTCGTTACGTTGGCTTATGAAGTATTGAAAACGGCTGGCTATAAAGTCGGACTTGGCGGAAATATTGGTACTGCCGCACTGGATTTATTAGCTGATGATTTTGATGTTTACGTATTAGAGCTATCGAGTTTTCAGCTCGATACGATGCAAAGCTTAAAACCGGTTAGCGCTACGGTACTTAATGTGTCGGAAGATCATTTAGACCGTTACCCGAGCTACCAAGCCTATATTGATTCAAAACAAACGATTTATGCTAATGCCGCGCTGGCTATAGTAAATAAGACTGACCCAGCAACGTATACAAAAACAATGCCGCAATTAAGCTTTGGCTTAGAAAATGCGGATTATTGTTTAATGACGTATCAAGGTGACAGTTACTTTAGTTATCAAGGCAAAGCTCTATTGCCTGTTAGTAGCTTGGCCGTAGTTGGTCGTCATAATCGGCTAAATGCGTTAGCGGTTATGGCATTATTGAGCCCATTCGATATCAGTGCTAGTCAGTTTGCACAAGCTTTTAGCCAATTTACTGGCTTGGCGCATCGTTGTCAGTTTGTTGCCGAGCAAGCGGGGGTTAAATATTTTAATGACTCTAAAGCTACGAATGTCGGGGCCACCATTGCGGCGATAGAAAGTTTAGCCGATCAGGCCAAGCAACTAGTGGTGATTGCCGGAGGCGATGCCAAAGGCGCCGATCTCGATAGCTTAAAGCCGTATTTACAACAGCAAGTTAAAGCGCTTATTTGTTTTGGTAAAGATGCCAAAGCACTGGTTGCGTTGACTGACAAAGGCCACTTAACAGAAAATATGCAGCAAGCGGTGATGCTTGCCAAGCAACTTGCCACTGCGGGCGATATTGTGTTGCTTGCACCTGCATGTGCCAGTATTGATATGTATAACAATTATATGCAACGTGGTGAGCACTTTAGTCAATGCGTATTAGCGGAGGCAGTATGATTGCTTTAGCTAATATTCGTGACACCCTGACTCCTAAGCCTTCGGCGCAGTTATACGATGTGCCACTGTTATATTGTGTGATCATGCTAATTGGCTTGGGGTTTGTGATGGTGACGAGTGCGTCGATGCCGACCGCTGATCGCTTATTTAACAATCCCTATCATATTATTATTCGCCACAGCATGTTTTTGGCGATGGGCTTTGTGCTGTTTTGGATCACCTGTTGTGTACCAATGACTTGGTGGAAACGCTCGAATCCTTACTTATTACTGTTTGGCATGGCGCTACTGATAGTGGTGTTAATCGTTGGACGTGAAGTGAATGGCGCAAAACGTTGGATCCCAGTAGGTCCGGTGGGCTTTCAGGTCGCTGAAGCGGCTAAATTATTCTTTTTCAGTTATATCGCCGGTTACTTAGTGCGTAAACGTGAGGAAGTTCAAGAAAACATCAAAGGCTTTGCTAAGCCAATCGCGGTGTTTGCAGTTTACGCATTGTTGATTTTATTACAGCCCGATTTAGGCACTGTGGTGGTGATGTTTGTAACTACCGTAGGCTTATTGTTCTTAGCTGGGGCTAAGTTATGGCAGTTTTTTGCCTTGATATTAACAGGCGTAGGCTTAGTCGTATTGCTCATTATTGTTGAGCCATATCGGATGGCGCGGGTGGTCGGTTTTCTAGAGCCATGGGATGACCCATTTGGTAAAGGCTACCAGTTAGTACAATCGCTGATGGCATATAGCCAAGGTGGTTGGTTTGGCCAAGGTTTAGGTAATAGTGTGCAAAAATTGCAGTATTTACCTGAGGCCCATAATGACTTTATTTTTGCGGTGATTGGCGAAGAGTTAGGTTTTATCGGTATCGTCAGTATTTTAATGGTGTTTGGTACTTTGGTGTTTAGAGCACTGTTAATTGGTCAGCAAGCACTTAAATGTGGCAAAGAATATGAAGGTTACTTTGCATTCGCAATAGGTATTTGGTTTGCATTTCAAACCATGGTTAATGTGGGGGCGAGTGCCGGTATTTTGCCAACCAAAGGTTTAACCTTGCCGTTTGTATCTTATGGTGGCTCAAGTTTACTTATCATGACTATTGCGGCAGGTATTTTATTACGCGTGGATTTTGAAACCAAAATGGCCACTAAACAAGCAACATCCGGTGGAGGCAAGCGATGAATAAAAAATTAGTCGTTGTTGCTGGCGGTACTGGCGGGCATATTTTTCCCGGCATAGCTGTGGCTGATCACTTAAGGCAACAAGGTTGGCAAGTGAGTTGGATTGGCACTGCTGATCGAATGGAAGCGCAGGTTGTACCAAAGCATAATATTGAGATTGATTTTATTAATGTTAAAGGTGTACGTGGCAATGGCCTTGCACGTTTAGTCAAAGCCCCTTTTATGGTGATTAATGCCATATTACAAGCACGCAAAGTATTGAAAAAACAACAACCTGATGTTGTGTTAGCAATGGGCGGCTATGTTACTGGGCCGACTGGCATTGCCGCAAAAAGCTTAGGTATACCACTGGTGATCCATGAGCAAAATGCAGTTGCCGGTATGAGTAATAAGTACTTAGCCAAGTTTGCCAATAAAGTGTTGGCTGCATTTCCGCAAGCATTTGCCTCTGGATACAGTGACGTGGTTGGTAATCCGGTACGAGCCAGCGTAGCAAATGTGGCAATGCGGGAAGTATCAAGTCCGGTTAATGTGTTGGTCGTTGGTGGCTCGTTAGGTGCGCAGGTGCTAAACCAAACTTTGCCAGCAGCATTTAAACAGCTCAGTGAAGAGTTTCAGATCAATACATGGCATCAAACCGGTAAAGGTCATTTAAGCTCAGTAACACAGGCATATCAGCAGCAAGGTTTTAGTGCTGAACAAGCTAAGGTGGCTGAGTTTATTGATGATATGGATACGGCTTATGGCTGGGCAGATATTGTAATTTGCCGCGCGGGGGCGTTAACCGTAAGTGAGATTGCTGCTGCAGGAAAAATGGCCGTGTTTGTGCCGTTTCCGCATGCGGTTGACGATCATCAAACTGCGAATGCAAAATTTTTAGTTGATGGCAATGCGGCATTATTAATGCCACAGGGGCAGTTCAATCAACACAGTATTGTTGAACTATTACGCCCGTATTTAGCCAAACCAGCATTAATCAGTGAACTTGCAGGCAATGCTAAGCAATTGGCGACACTAGAAGCTACTGCCAATGTCGCATGGCATTGTATGGATGCCGCAGGTGTCCCCTTGTCAGCGCTGCAAGTAACAGAAAAAAGAGATAATTAAGTGAAACAAATGTCAACACACAAGAGCACTCGCCCGGCAATGCGCCGAATTAGCACTATCCACTTTATTGGTATTGGTGGCGCAGGAATGGGCGGTATTGCCGAAGTACTCGCATTTGAAGGATATCGTATTACAGGCTCTGATATTGCCCATAGTGCAATGACCGAACGTTTGATCCAAGCTGGCGCTGAAGTGTTTATTGGCCATCATCAAAGTAATGTTAAAGATGCCAATGTAGTGGTGGTTTCAAGTGCAATTGATGAAACTAACCCTGAGATTATTGCAGCTAAGGCGGCACGTATTCCGGTTGTGCGCCGTGCCGAGATGTTGGCCGAGCTAATGCGCTTTCGCCACGGTATTGCTATCGCTGGCACTCATGGTAAAACCACCACCACTAGTTTGATCGCGAGTATTTATGCTCAAGCAGGGCTGGATCCAACCTTTATTATTGGTGGTTTACTTAATAGTGCGGGTAGTAACGCAAAAGTCGGTAAAAGTGATTTTTTAATTGCTGAAGCTGATGAGAGTGATGCGTCATTCTTGCATTTGCAACCTATGGTATCGGTGATCACTAATATTGAAGAAGATCACATGGATACCTACGGCGGTAGCTTAGAAAAAATGAAAGACACTTATGTGGATTTCATTCATAACCTGCCTTTTTATGGCCTTGCTGTGGTGTGTATCGATTCAGAAGTGGCAGCTGAGCTTATTCCGCGATTTGGCCGTCCTGTGATCACTTATGGTGAATCGAGCGACGCCGATTACCGCATGACTGATTTTAGCCAAACGGCAAATACCAGTCAGTTTAAAGTGCGCACTAAGCAAGGTGATGAATTAACTGTGCATTTAAATATGCCAGGTAAACATAATGCATTGAACGCTACTGCAGCGATTGCTGTTGCAAAAGATCAACAAATAGCTGATCACGCGATTTTAGAAGCATTGCAACAGTTTGAAGGTATCGGACGTCGTTTCCAGCATTATGGCGATTTTGAAAACGAACGTGGCAAAGTAATGCTGGTGGATGATTATGGTCATCACCCTTCAGAAGTTGCAGCGACTATAGCGGCAATTCGCCAAGGCTGGCCTGATAAACGCTTAGTAATGATTTATCAACCACATCGCTTTACTCGTACTCGTGATTTATATGAAGACTTTGTAAAAGTGTTAGCCGATGTTGATCAGTTATTATTGCTTGATGTATACGGCGCTGGTGAAGAGCCAATTATTGGCGCAGACAGTAAAAGTTTATGTCGCAGCTTACGTCAACGCGGTAAAGAACCACTGCATGTTGCAAGTAGCTCTGAACTAGCTGGAGTATTAGCTGATACGTTACAAGATAATGATTTAGTTATAACCCAAGGTGCTGGTAATATTGGTCAATTAGTAAAAAAACTCGCGGCGACATCGCTGTCGATTGAGCAACTTAAGCAGGTAAAGGTATGACGCAATTAAACACACAGTTTGGCAAAGTGGCAGTGTTGTTTGGTGGACACTCAGCTGAGCGCGAAGTATCACTAAAATCAGGCCAAGCGGTATTGAACGCATTACAAAATGCGGGCGTTGATGCCATTGGCTTTGATCCAAAAGAGCAACCGTTATGGCAATTAAAAGAACTCGGCATTGAACGAGTATTTATCGCCCTGCATGGTCGCGGTGGTGAAGACGGTACTATTCAAGGTGCACTTGAGTTTATGGGGTTGCCATACACTGGCAGTAACGTATTAGGCTCAGCATTGGCGATGGATAAAATACGTTGTAAGCATTTATTTAAATCTGCGGGCTTGAGCACTGCGCCTTATGCGGTGGTGGATAGCAAACGTGGTTTTGATGCGACAGCGATAATGAATGAACTGAAAAAAGTGATGGTAAAACCGTCGCACGAAGGTTCTAGCATTGGTATGGCGCAAGCAAATAATGCGCAAGAGCTTGAAGCTGCTTTAGCCGAAGCGTTTAAGTTTGACAGCCAAGTACTGGTTGAGCAGTGGATAACAGGGCGCGAATTTACAATCACTGTACTAGGCGATGAGGTACAGCCAGTAATTGAAATGACCACCCCAAATGGTTTTTATGATTACCAAGCAAAGTATCAGTCAAATACCACGCAATATCATTGCCCAGCAGACTTATCAGCTAGCGATACCACGCATTTACAAGCAATGGCTTTAGCGGCATTTGAGCTAGTGGGTGCCAGTGGTTGGGGCCGTGTTGATGCAATGCAAGATGCAGACGGTAACTTTTATTTGTTAGAAGTAAACACAGTACCAGGAATGACTGAAAAATCGTTAGTGCCAATGGCTGCTAAAGCAAATGGTGCAAGCTTTGAGCAATTAGTTGTTCGCATTTTGGAGCAAACGCTTTAATATGCATCCCTTTTTGGAAAAAGCGCAACAATTAAAACAGCAACTCAATTGGTCGTTAATCTTTGGTGTGAGCTTTTTCCTTATTGTAGTTTTTAGCTTAGTACAAATAACCAGCGGCGTTAGACAGTGGTTGGTGAAAAATAAAGATGCGCAGATAAAGCATTTAGCGGTGTTGGGGAAACCTCAATATACGGACGAAAAAGCGATTATTGGCGCGATTAAAAAAGCTGACTTATCGAGTTTTTTTGATTTAGATGTTAAACATGTTCAACATTTGGTTCAAGAGCTGCCATGGGTTGCTACTGCATCGGTACGCAAGCAGTGGCCAGATACATTACAAGTGTATGTGGTAGAGCATCAGGCCGTCGCAGTGTGGAACAGTGATTTATTACTTAACCAAAGCGGTGAAGTGTTTCAAGCTAGCAGTGCGAAGCTCAGTGACGAGCTGCCACAACTTTATGGCCCTGAGGGCAGTGAATTTGAAGCATGGGGAGCTTTCAAGCAGTTTGATGAAATGCTTAAGGTTAATAATTTAAAGTTAACCAGCCTGGCATTGTCAGAGCGATTTTCATGGCAGTTATGGCTCGATAACGGTATTCGCCTTAAATTAGGGCGTAAAGAAAAAGCTAAACGGGTACAACGGTTTATAGATGTTTACCCGCGGATGGAAAAACGTGCAGATGCACAAGTAGATGTAGTGGATTTACGGTATGATACCGGCCTTGCGGTGAGCTGGAAGCTCCTGGAAGAAGCGCAATTACAAAATAAGAGTAAGGCATGACTAAGTCAGCAGAAAGAAACCTAGTGATTGGATTAGACGTTGGCACCTCAAAAGTGGTGGCCACGGTTGGTGAAATCACCGCAGATAACAAACTCAGCATTGTTGGGGTTGGCAGCCAAGTGTCCCATGGTATGGATAAAGGCGGCGTAAACGACCTTAACTTGGTGTCGGAGTCTATTCGTCGTGCAATCGATGAAGCTGAACTTATGGCTGATTGCCGTATTAGCTCCGTGTATTTGGGGATCTCAGGTAAACATATTCAGTGCCAAAACGAAAGTGGTGTTGTGGCAATTAATAACACTGAAGTGACTGATGAAGACATTGAAAATGTTATTCATATTGCGCGCTCTGTGCCTATTTCAGCCGAACGTAAAATGCTGCATGCACTGCCGCAAGAATATAGTATCGATATGCAAGAAGGGATTAAAAACCCGCGTGGTATGAGTGGTGTACGAATGGAAGCCCGTGCTCACATCATAACTTGCTCAAACGATATGGCGAAAAATATTGAAAAATGTGTTGAGCGTTGTGGTCTTGAAGTTGACCAACTGATTTTCACCGCATTAGCGTCGTGTTATTCGGTATTAACCGATGACGAAAAAGAGCTCGGTGTTGCGGTACTTGATATCGGTGGCGGTACGATGGATATCACTATTTATATCAATGGTGCGTTGCGCCACTCTGCAGTTATTCCTGTAGCGGGCAACCAAGTTACTGGCGATATTGCAAAAATATTTCGTACACCGATATCCCATGCTGAATCACTCAAGGTACAATATGCCTGTGCAAGTAGCCAAATGGCCAGCAGCGAAGAAACTATTGAAGTGCCTAGTGTAGGCGGACGACCAGCGCGGTTAATGTCGCGTCATACCTTATCTGAGGTGGTTGAGCCACGTTTTAGAGAATTATTTGAATTAGCGATGGAAGAAATTCATCGTTCAGGATTAGCAGACCAAATTGCAGCAGGACTCGTCATTACTGGCGGTAGTGCTAAAATGGCTGGCGCGATGGAAGTGGCTGAAGACATTTTCCAGATGCCAGTGAGAATAGGCAAACCTATAGGGATAGTTGGTTTGACAGATTATGTAGATGACCCTTCATATGCAACGGCGGTTGGCTTATTACAATATGGCCGCACAATGCAATCGATGAATGCACAAAAATCGAAACCTGAAGGCGATAATAATTGGTGGAACCGCATAACGAAGTGGTTTCAAGGCGAGTTTTAATACTCAAGTCGGAGAGTAAACATGTTTGATATAATGGAACAACACAGCGAAGAAGCTGTTATAAAAGTAATAGGCGTGGGCGGCGGCGGCGGTAACGCTGTTGAGCACATGGTTAAGCAACAAATTGAAGGCGTGCGTTTTATTGCCGCTAATACGGATGCTCAGGCATTACGTAACTCATCAGCAGATATTACGGTGCAACTAGGTACTCAGATCACGTCTGGGCTAGGTGCGGGTGCAAACCCTGATGTAGGTCGTAAATCAGCAGAAGAAGACGCCGATACTATTCGTGCCAGCCTTGAAGGTGCTGATATGGTATTTATCGCAGCGGGTATGGGCGGTGGTACTGGCACAGGTGCTGCGCCTGTGGTTGCCAAAATTGCTAAAGAGTTAGGTATTTTAACGGTTGCTGTAGTGACACGTCCGTTTGACTTTGAAGGTAAAAAGCGCGCAGCAGCGGCTGAACAAGGTATTAACGAATTGTCAGAAATTGTAGATTCACTTATTACAATTCCTAACAATAAATTGCTTAAAGTTTTAGGCAAAGGGACTACACTATTAGACGCATTCGCTAAAGCTAATGATGTATTATTTGGTGCCGTGCAAGGTATTGCGGAACTAATTACTCGTTCTGGTTTGATTAACGTGGATTTCGCCGACGTACGTACAGTAATGTCAGCCATGGGTACTGCGATGATGGGCACAGCGTCTGCATCGGGTCCTGATCGTGCGCAAGAAGCTGCAGAAGCTGCAATCTCAAGCCCACTGCTTGAAGACGTTGATTTAACTGGCGCGAAAGGCATCCTAGTTAACATCACTGCAGGTATGGATATCGCAATTGAAGAGTTTGAAATTGTTGGTAATCACGTTAAAGCATTAGCATCTGAAAATGCGACTGTGGTGGTTGGTGCGGTTATTGACCCTGAAATGACTGATGAACTACGTGTAACTGTAGTCGCTACAGGTTTAGGCGGCGATCGTCGTCCACAGTTTGGTATTGTCGATAACGGCTTTAAAAAAGCGTCAGGTTCTGATGTTAGCAGTTCAACAAACCAAACTAGCAGTATGTATGTACCAAGCTTTGCAAGCCAAGGTAGTGGCGATGAAATGACTGCTGCTCCAGCGATTGAAAAGCATGAATCGAGCAAGACAACGCAAAGCAATAGTGGTTTATCTAAAACTAATGATAGCGGTAAAAAGTCTAATAAATCAGAAGGTGGCGATTATTTCGACATCCCTGCATTTTTAAGAAAACAAGCAGATTAAGCAAAAAGGTAATTGTTTTTGTTTAAAAAGCGAACGAATTTGGCAGCTGGTCGTATATGTGATATAATCGGCGGTCTAACTGTAACTATAAGTGAGCGAAGCTATGATTAAACAGCGTACCATTGCAGAGATAGTCAAAGCCATAGGAATTGGACTTCACAAAGGTGAGAAGGTCACTATTACTCTCCGACCTGCGAGCGCAAATACTGGGATAGTATTTCGTCGTGTCGACCTTGATCCGGTTGTTGATTTTGAAACAACACCTGAAGCCGTTGGCGATACGCAATTATGTACCTGTTTAACTAATAAAGATGGCGTTCGCTTATCTACGACTGAGCACCTTATTGCTGCGGTAGCGGCAATGGGTATCGATAATTTGATCGTTGAATTAGATAGCTCAGAAGTACCAATAATGGATGGTAGTGCATTACCATTCATTTATTTGTTACAAAAAGGCGGCATTGCAGAGCAGAATGCGGCTAAGCGCTTTATTCGTATTAAAGAAAAAGTACGTATTGAAGAAGGTGATAAATGGGCCGAGATTGAACCATATGATGGTTTTCATATCGACTTTGAAATTGCTTTCGATCATCCGGCAATCAATGAAAGCCGCCAACGTATCGGTTTAGATATTACGGCACAAAGCTTTACGGAAGAAATCAGCCGCGCACGTACTTTTGGCTTTATGAAAGACATTGAATATATGCATGCTAATAACCTAGCTTTAGGTGGCAGCATGGATAACGCCGTGGTATTGGATGAGTTTAAAGTGCTTAATCCTAACGGTCTGCGTTATAGCGATGAGTTTGTTAAGCATAAGATTCTAGACTGTGTTGGTGACATGTTTATGACAGGCCACAACATTTTAGGAAAAATTACAGCTTATAAATCAGGCCATGACCTGAACAATAAGTTACTTCGTAAAATTATGGCGACTGAGTCAGCATGGGAATGGGCAACATTTGATACCCCAGTATACATGCCAGCACCAGGTTTAGAAGTAGCCACAGCTTAATCGCAAACGCTTAAAACAGTTATAAAAAATGACGCTATCTAGCGTCATTTTTTTGTTTAAATATTGCGGTTTAGTTTTTTAATGTTATACCAATCGTGTTAAGTTACTGACCATTTATAGCGACAGATAAATGGAGTGATAACAAGGCGTAAATTTTGACATGTAGTTGTTCTACTTAAAAAATTATAACGCAGTTAGCGCTTTATTTAGCTCGCTAGAATGGTTAAATATTTAAGTCGATTGGTATTAAACCTTTTTACAATCCTAACAGCTGTTGTAACTGTACCAGCTCAGTCACTTGGTATGTTGGTTCAATGCCTTCTGGCAGAACTGTGTTGGGATGCTGTAGCCAGCAGGTATCAATCCCGACATTTTGGCCACCTAAGATATCACTGCTTGCGGTATCACCGACCATTAAGATCTGTTCTTTTGGTGGATTACCTAACAGTTCAAAAGTGTGATAAAAAATTTCTGCGGCTGGTTTTGCAATTCCCACTTGCTCAGAGATAACTAAACAATCAAACATCTCTTTTAATCCGGTATGCTCTAAGCGGCGTGCTTGTAGCTGGGTAAAACCATTAGTGATAATGCCTAATTTAGCATGCGGTTTTAGTTTATTTAGCAGTTCAATAGCACCAGGTAATGGTTCGCAGATCTCAGCCATGGCAGTTAAAAAATCATCATTAAGCTGTTGAGCTGGAACATTGAGCTTATTAGCCCACTCACTAAATCGAGTGACTTGTAGGTGAGTAGCGGAAATAGTATTGTTTTGATACTCAAGCCACAACGGTTTATTTGTTGCTTGATAATGACTGTAATCAGCGTCATTAAAATCAACGCCATAAACTGCAAACATTCTTTTTAAGCCTGCATAGGCATTAAAGCTAAATAAGGTTTCGTCGGCATCAAATAAAACATGGGTGTACTTCATTAAACTTCCTTAGAGTAAAGCGCGGGATGAAGAAAAGGCGCCATAGCGAGTGTCAGCGCTTGCGTATAGGTACTTTCTCGGGTGGCATGATGATTAGTTAATAAACCAATAGCACCGCCTTGCTGTTTGATATTGGTAGTATTAAATGCGTTATCCATTACATCGCCAAGTTCTTTGCCTTGCAATAACGCATTATACAGGCTTGGGGGTAAAGGAAGGTTACTACTACGACCGATAGCACGTTGTTGGTTATCAGCAACGACTACAAATGCAAAGGTAGCGGGGCCGTAGCTAAATTGCTCAGCACCACCTTCCATTGCAACATAAAAATCAGCTTGGTAATGCTGTTGGCAATACAAGACACGATTTTGTGCGCCTATTCGTGTTTCATCTTCACCTATTGGCTGATCAGGTACTTGTGAAGGTGCATCAACTCCTTGACAATCAATCGTCATATCAGGGTAATAGAGAGAGAAAATACTGCGGGCAGCATTTATTTTTACCGGATTTTTGGAACCGACGAGAATGCGTAATGGCTCTGTCATGCTGATATCTCCTTTTATGATGAAGTCAGCAGTTTACATAAGCTATGTATTTCAGCAAGCGTATTTCTTAAATAGGCAAATCAACGGGGGCTAATTCGGCAAGCGCACGCTTTTTAAGGATAATATCTTTGATAAGTGGGGTTAATACTAACTCCATAGCGAGTCCCATTTTTCCACCAGGGACCACTAAGGTGTTGATCCTCGACATAAAGCTGCCTTCTATCATACGTAGGTAATACGGAAAATCGACGTCATCTATGCCACGAAAACGAATAACTACAAAGCTTTCATCAAGGGACGGAATATCTTTTGCGCTAAATGGGTTTGAGGTGTCAACGGTTGGCACGCGCTGAAAGTTTATGTGAGTTCGTGAGAACTGTGGCGTAATGTGATTAATGTAATCATCCATACTGCGGACAATTGAGCCCATAACAGCTTCGCGAGAGTGACCACGTTCAGAGGTGTCGCGGATTAACTTTTGGATCCACTCAAGGTTAATGATAGGCACCATACCAATTAGTAAATCAACATGCTTAGCTACATCATGATCTTCATCGACAACACCGCCATGCAGTCCTTCGTAGAATAAAATATCGGTACTGCTTTCCAGTTCTTGCCACGGAGTAAAGGTACCTGGTAGTTGATTGTATGGCACGGCTTCGTCAAAGGTATGCAAATAACGACGTAATTTACCTGCTCCAGTATCGCCATAGGTGCTGAACAAACCTTCAAGGGCTGCAAAGTCATTAGCTTCACGACCAAAGTAACTAATGTGTTTACCTTCTTGCTGCGCTTCGCGAACTTTTTTATCCATCTCAGGACGAGTATAGCGATGAAAACTGTCGCCCTCTATAAATGCGGCCTCAATATTAAGACTACGAAATATATGCTTAATAGCACTTGTCGTGGTGGTAGTACCCGCACCAGATGAACCAGTGATCGCAATAATAGGATGTTTAGCTGACATAATTTTTCTCGTTTTAAGTAGCTCTGTAGTTATAAGGCGTAGTAAGGGGGTAGGTCAAGTGACATATCAATAACAGACTTGGGAATAACTATAAAATAGCGCTATTATAAGGGCGATAAAAATAATTAGAGAATGATATGAAATTGACTTTACCTTGGCTAAGTTTTGTTGCCACCCTTGCAGTTACCCCTAATAGCGTTTTAGCTGCGATGCCAAAAAGCGAAATTTTACTTGCTAAACTTAACACAGAATATGGGTTACAAGTAAGCCGTATCACTAATAATGATGTTTATAATAATCAGCCTTTACTTACCAAAGGTGGTATTTATTTTACCCAAGAAGTGCAAAGTGATGGGCAAAGTCAAACAGATCTAGCTTTTTATGATTTTACCAATAAGCAAGTAACTAATTTAACAAATACTGCTGTAAGTGAATACTCGCCGACTTTAACACCTAATGGTAAGGCACTGTCAGCTATCGTAGTTGAGGCGGATGGTAAGCAAAAGTTATGGCAATATCCGTTTGACGATAATGTTAAACCAAGTCGTATTTTTGAGTGGATAGAACCAGTTGGTTATCATGCCTGGGGCGCCAAAAATGATATGGTGATGTTTATTTTAGGCGAACCACATACTTTACAATATACTCAGGTTGCTGCAGCGAAGCCAAAAGTGGTTGCTGAGCATATTGGCCGTACGTTGACATTTAACCATGCATTAGCTGCCTATACATTTAGTTATAGCAAAGCGCAGCAGCACTGGTTAGCAAGTTATGATCCGCAAGAAAATACCGTCACTGACCTCTTTCGTTTACCGCAGACGGTACAAGATTACGCATTTAAAGACGCTAATACGGTCATTTATGCGGTCGATAATCGTGTTTACCAGCGCCAGCTAAATAGCCCTGAACAGGTCTCGCTATGGCTTGATTTAACGCCTTTCTGTGACACCAATATTACCCGTATGAGCTACTTAAATGATCAACTCGCTTTTGTATGCGTTAAATAACTATAATATAAAACTTTGCAGGTTCTTGGCTGTGCTGTAGTTTACAGCTAAGAGCTTAATGAAAATCAAGGATATCCATGTCAGCTAGTCCAGAGCAAATCAACGAGCAACTTATTGCATTAGAGTGCCGTAGTAATTTTAGAATTAAGAATATCACTGAATATATGTTACCTAAGTCCAAAGAAGCAATTTATCTGCATATAGAAGGTGGCCAAGCTAAGCTTGTGCTTCGTCCTGCACTGGAAGTCTTTAGTGATGACTTTAATAAAATAGCAGGCGTTAACCGCATTAGCGGTTTTTTTCATAGTAGTGAAATGACACGGTTTCCAACGCGTATTTTTAAAAGCACGAATCCAATCCATTATGGAATTGGTTTTAAAATGACCAGCGTTGAAGGAGCAAAAGAGTTTATTTCTCAGCTAGTAAAAATTATCAATGGATAAATAACGCTGTTGATAAAAAACGGCAAGCCAATGGCTTGCCGTACAAATTAACGTTTTAAGAAACTATTAACTGAAGCTAGTTCACGTTCTTTAAGTGCAATACAATTATTTACGCTTTCTTCAAGCTTGCTTAAGGTACGGGCATAACCTGGCTCATCAGCAATTTTGCTCATAAAGAAAGTTTGCGTTTTTGCTAAGCTGCTGGCGCTACAACCTGAGGTGGTAAAGTTAGGCAGGTTAGGTACGAAGAAAGGTGGCAAGTTTGCAACTACCTTATCGTAATTCGCGTATATCCATTCAATAAACAAAGCTTCACGGGCTTTCGTGTAAGCCTGTCCTGACATAATCGTACGCATGTCAGATGCAGTGACATCGTCAGTTAAGCTGTAATTTAATACTTTAGTTTGTAGCTCTGGCGTGCCAAAGTAACTCATAGCCGCTAGCATTTTTGTACGCACTTGCGGATCTTTGGTAGTTTTAAAGGTATTTATATACGCATCGAGTAGGTTTTTATCACCATGGAATGCGGCTAAGTTTAAGTAGATTGACGCAAGGTACGGATCAACTTTTTCTGGGTTATTTAAGTAAACACGGGCTTGTGCCTTGGCGGTATTGATCACACTTTGATCTTCACCATCAAAACCTAAACGTGCAACTACTTGAGTACGTAATTGCGAGATTGCAGCATCTTCATTTACTTTTGCAGTTAAACCATACTGTTTAGCTGCAGGCATGATGCTTTTACGAATAAATTCAGGCCACAGGTCTTGGTTGCTTTCATCTTCAAAGGTACGCTTTTGTGCGGCTAAATAACCCAAAGCGGTATTAGCAACGCGTGGGTGTTTGTCGCTTACAAAAACTTCTAGTGTTTGCATTAAATGTGCAGCAGAAATAACACCAGCATCTAGTAATGCATCAGCGGCAGACAATAACGCTAAACGTTCTCGTACTGTCAATGACTGTGCGGCGTTATCAATCAATGCAGCAAATTGTTTGTCATCCATCACCCAGCGGTAATAACCTAAAGCGCCTTGATCAGGATAAATCCACTCAGGTTCAAATTCAAGTTCAACAGTTTGATTGGCTTTAGTTAGTAATATATTGGCAGTTTTAACTTTATCGCCAGCACCGTATTTTATTGCAACTGGCACATTCCAAAGCTGTGCAGGAGCATCAACGCCCGCGTTAGTAAAGCGGCTTTGATTAATGGTAATCGTTTTACCTTGCTGAGTTACTTTGATCAGTGGGAATGAAGATTGTTCGATAAACGATTTTAAAACCGCTGCCACATCTTTATTTGATGCTTTACCAAGGGCTTGCCATAAGTCGGCTGCTTCGGCGTTTTTATACGAGAACTCTTTTAAATAAGCACGAATACCCTGCTGGAAAGCCTCTTCGCCAATCCAGTTTTCAACCATAGCTAATACCGAGCTGCCTTTGCTATAAGCTAAGCCTAGGCCGTCCATAATATCGGCTTCGGTTTTGATTGGTTTACGAATTGGCTTAGTACTTAAACGAGCATCTAACGCCATAACGTTATTTTGCGGCAGGTCTAAATGTGATTCAAATTCAGGGTTAAGCTGGGCTGTGATTTTAGCAGCCATCCAGCTTGCAAACGCTTCATTTAGCCATAAGTCATTCCACCATTTCATGGTTACTAAGTTACCGTACCACTGGTGAGCAAGTTCATGAGCGATGATAGATACATTACGTTGTTTTTTATTGCGAGTCGCTGTAGCCAAATCAAGCAGCAAAATATCTTCACGGTAGGTAACTAAGCCTGCGTTTTCCATGGCACCGAATGGAAACTCTGGAACAGCGACTGAATCTAGTTTTTTATAAACGTAAGGAATACCAAAGTAGCCTTCAAGCGCGGCCAATACTTTTGGCATTGCTTGCTCGGCATATTCACCTAAGTGAATTTTACCTTGTGGCGTGATCACACGACCTGGAATTGGCATGCCTTTGACTTCACGCTCCTCAAATGGACCGACAGCCATGGCCACTAAGTATGAAGGAATTGGCGGTGTTTTATCAAAAAAGTGAGTGGTCATATCGCCATTAACGGTCGTTTTTAACTCAGGTGTATTGGCATACACTTTTTGAGAGCTAGGTGCTGTAATCGTTAATTGGAATGGAATTTTATAACTTGGTTCATCAAATACAGGGAATGCGCGGCGGGCATCGCTCATTTCAAATTGGGTAAATAAATACGGCACACCCTGATCTAAGGTTTTATACAGGCCAACACTTTGGCGATTATAGGGGGCAGTGAAGTCGACTTTAAGCGTGTATTTACCTGGTTGAATTTGCTCATCGCAGCTAAATTTTACTTTACCTGTTTTTAGCATTTCAGCACTTAAGTCACAGTTTTCTGCTCCAAGCAGTTTTGCCATTTGCGTTGCGTAAGCAACACCATTTAGCTCGATATAGTTAGTTGGCTTAAGTACTTCAAGGGCGACTTCGGTCATACCGCTAAAGGTTTCTTGAGCTGGATCAAGCGTTAGAGATACGTGTTGAGAACTTGGTTTTGCGAGCTTTTCTAGGACAAACTCATTAGCATGAGCTGAACTTACTGCAACGGCCACACTGAGTGTGAGTAGGCTTTTAATAAACATAGATATCCCTGATATTTTCTTGTTAGAGTTTTGTGCTCAGTTATCGTAACAGTTTTTAAGCAGTGAGTAATGAGCTAGTTGGTAACAAAGTTTGTCAAATGGTGTGGCGCTGATTAAAGCGGTGCCAATCAATGTGCTGGTTGATCACGCGTATTTGTTGGCAGATCTGATTAAGGGTGATTACATCGCTAAATTCAGTCAATTCATATTCATTAAAACCCAGCAGATAATTAAAAGCATCTTTATTGCCTGCTTGAATTGCATAAATGCGGATTTGCTGCTCAAAATTGAGCCTGAGACTGCTGACAGCGGTTTTCATACCAAGTTGATCGATATTGGGAATATCACACTTTTGTAAGTAGCCGGCACGCTCTCCTTCACCAGAGAACCAAATGCGAACTTTCTCGCTATAGCGACCTGACTTAGATGGTAAGTCAAACAATAGGCGATTGTGTCCTTGTTGTTTAACTGCTGCGATATACTCGTTTAAGCCAGCATCAAAAAGTGCTTGATGGATAGGCACAATACGGGCTTTTATTTTACCGTGGGTCTGGAAATGAAAACAAAGGATCTGTTGATGTTCAACAATATCGCACAGTTGTAAATGGCCAATTTCATCACTGTAAGCTCCGCTGTAATAAGCGATTAAAGGGAGCCAAAAATGCCAGTGTTTCGGCTGTTCGCGAGGTAAGCGTTGATCACCATATATATAGCCATGGTAAAGCGTATGTAATTCCATAGCGGAAAAAGGGCGGCGACCAAGATGGGACTTCAACGTAATACCCTGAAAGTAAAGATTTGCGCTAGTTTATAGCAAATAAACCAGCGCAGTAAAGCAATGTTAAATAATGCTTATTCGCTTAGTGCGCGTGCTAATCCAACCGGCTCGATTTCAACACATACTTGGTCGTCATTCCAGTTTAGGCCAACCAGTGCGTCATCTTCTTTTAGATCTTCAACCCAGTCATCTAAAAACTCATCCAAGGTGATTTGCAGTGGGCTGTAATCGGCCCATTCTTCTTTACACTGGGCTTTTGCTGTTGCTTCACTTTCCCACAATAGTAGTACATCGGTGTTTTCAAATTGGTTAGAGTCACAAACCACAAAACCGCCATCTTCAGCACCTAGCGCCCAGATTTGTTCACTTTGACGTACTTTTTCAACAAAACTAACTAGTTCTGATTCAATTTCGATATCACTCATGTGTTTACCCTTAAATGTTAATTACGTGGATCGGTTTGCTGCACTGCCTGTTGCTGAGCAAATGAATAATAGAAATTCATTAACTCGGTATGTGCCGTTAGATCCGTTAACTCGCGGAAGCAAATCCAATCAAGTAAGCAGTATAAACTGATGCACAGGTATTCACAGCTTTTAAATTCTGCATCTGCAAAATGGTTATTTAAATAGCTTAATGTTTCAGCAATGCGTTCATTTTGTAGATTAAAAAATAATTTATCATCCTGTGTATCGAATCCTGAACGCTGACAAAGTAATAGCTCAACCAGCGAATCATTGCATGCATTAATGATTGTTAGTAGGTGCTCTTGTTGCCAATTCAGACGAGTTTGACTGTGTTGTTCGAGCAAAAAGCGGATGATGTTATTTGAATCAGCTAAAGTTTGCTGCTTAGTGATTAGCACTGGAATTTTTCGGGCTGGATTATTTTGTATCATCAGCTGACGATCAGTGTCTGAAAAAATATCTAAGTTGATAAACTCAAGACTACATTGATTTAACAGTGCCCAAATACGAATGCGGCGTACAAATGGCGAGGTTGTTGAGCCTAATAGTTGCATGTGCTTTCCTTTGGATAAAAAGAAAGCCGCAGAGGCGGCTTTCTTTTAGGTTAGTAATAAAACCAACGTTATTCTGTACGACTAGTCACTTCAAGTAAGTGGTAGCCAAACTGAGTTTGCACAGGACCTTGTACTTGATTAATCGGTGCTGAAAATACCACTTTATCAAATTCAGGAACCATCATACCAGGACCAAACTCACCTAATGCACCGCCATCCTGACCTGAAGGGCAGTTTGAATGTACCTTAGCTAACTCAGCAAAATCTTCGCCTTGTTCAATCTTGGTTTTTAAATCTAAGCACTGCGCTTCGCTGTCTACTAATATGTGTCTTGCACTTGCCACTGTCATAAAATCTCCCGTTTCAAGGTGGTGTTTTTTTAATCAAATCTTACGTTATTCTAGTTCAATAATAACTACTTGTACCAGTATAAAATTAAATATCTGAAATTGCTTGTTCTATTGCTTTAACTAACTTGTCTGAATCAGGCTTGGTTTTGCTATTAAAACGTTCAACCTGTTTGCGATCTGCAGATACAAGATATTTATAAAAGTTCCAATTTGGCGAACTCGTTTGTGCATTTAAATGTTTAAATATAGCATTAGCATCACTGCCTCTGACTTCGCTGGTGGCAAACATCGGGAAAGTTACGCCGTAATTTACAAAGCAAACTTTAGCGGTGTCTTTTTCGTCATCTTCTTCTTGGAAAAAATCATCAGAAGGAAATCCCAGTATCACTAAACCTTGATCTTGGTATTTTTGATATAGCGCTTCTAGACCTTCAAATTGTGGCGTAAAACCGCAGTTGCTTGCCGTATTGACTATTAATAAGGGTTTATTCTTGAATTGACACAAATTAATGCTCTCTTTAGAGCGAAGTTTGCGCATAGTAACATTAGTGAAGTCATCACATGATGTAGCCTCAACCTGCTGTTGGCTTGTTTGCTCTGGCTGTGCATAAACACTACAACTGAGTATTGCGCAGCATAATAATAATTTTTTAAACATACCGATTCCTTAACTTGTTGTGGCTGATCACCCTAGATGGCAGTCTACCGTTTATTTTGCAGTAGTGTCAGTTTAACTCATACGTTACTATGCAATGAATTGATCAACAACCGCTAAAAACAAAATGACAATACGATTAGCAAATAGTAATGATTTAGCCGCTATAGTTGCAATTTATAATGAAACAATCGCAAGTAGAATGGTTACAGCCGACACCGAACAAGTAAGCATAGCAGACAAGCAAAGTTGGTTTAATAGCCATACCGAGCAGCGGCCTATTTACGTTTATGAGCAAGACTCGAAGGTGATAGCTTGGCTTAGTTATAAGTCATTTTATGGCCGTCCAGCCTATGATGGTACGGTAGAGGTCAGTATTTACATTACAGCCGATGCACAAGGTCAAGGGCTTGGTAAACGTTTACTTACTTTTGCCCAAGAGCAAGCTAAGCCATTAAATATTAAAGTACTACTGGCATTTATATTTAGTCATAATATACCGAGTGTTAAATTGTTTGAGCGTTTTGGTTATCAACGGTGGGGAGAGTTGCCTAATGTAGCAATTATGGATGGCAATCACTACAGCTTAACTATTTTAGGTAAGCACTTAGGGTAGCGGTACTCCCAAAAAATAACCTCTTTGATTATGTTAATGCAGAAAACTTAGGCTACGCTTTTACAATCTCAAGTTGATGAAAAGCGTGGTCAAAGCTGTGCGGAAAATATTGATAGTTGATAGCAGTAGCATTTTAGCGATGCGAATAAAAGTATTGCTCGAATTGATTGGCTGTGAAGTTGAGTTGATTCATTTTTCAATGCTACATGAGTGCACTGCGTTTAGTTGTTATGATTTAGTGGCTGTGGCTCATGGCGTTCCATTAGCTACCGCAAATTCTTTAGTAACGCAGATCAATCAAGATCGTTTTTTGCTTCTCGCCCCTAAAGTTGAAAACAATGAACAACTTTCTTCATTTAGTGATCTTAATCGGCTGGTGCCAAATGCTATTGTAATTTATCCATTTTTTGCGAATAAAGAAATCAGCACCTTGCTGGAGAGTGTTTTAGAGCTTGGCTCCGATAGTGTTTTAGTATTACCAACGGTATTGCTGGTTGATCATATCCCCCAGCGGCTTGAAAAAATAGCAAATAGCCTGTTAGGCGCCCATATTAAAACGATTACAGCTCATAGTATTAGCTCTGCGGTAACTCAAGCGCAAGGGCATGAAATTGATCTGTTATTGAGTGATTTTAGTCTGCCTGATGGCTCAGGTTTAGAAGTGTTCGCCGCTCTCAAAGTACTATATCCGCAATGTCGCTGTTTGTTATTTACCTCAAAACCAAATCAAGTGTCGATGATTGAAGCAATTCGTCAAGGGGTGGAAGACGTATTGGTTAAACCGATCAATGAAAATATGATACTGCAATCTGTGCATAAACTTTGGCAAACTGAGTTGCTAAGACGGCATAACACAGAGTTAGTTGAACGTCTGCAAGATACCGTTGATGCACTTATTGAAAAGGATAGCTTGTTACGCGTTATTTATAAGCACACACCTGATGCGATTATGTTATTTGAGCGCAATGGTGAAGTGATTGAAGCAAACGATGCTTGCTCTAAACTCTTTAATTTACCTGCAAAAATACTTAAAGGTAGCTCAGTTTTTACTTTATTAGATACGATGTCTGCTGAGCAAATTAAAGAAAAAATAGCGACGTTAAATAAAAATCGTCAATTTAGTTGTGATGTATATCTGCCAATGAAAGAGGGAGAGGCTATCCCATTAGTTGGTTCGTTTAATGAGATTGACCATCATGGTAATATTGCACTCGCGGTTATTTTTAAGAATGTTACTCATCTTAAACTTAAAGAGGAGCTGTTGCTCGAGGCAAAAGATATGCTTGAAGAGCAAGTACGTGCCCGAACATCGCAGCTTGAGCATGCTAAAAATGTCGCCGAGGCAGCAAATCACAGTAAATCAGAGTTTCTTGCTAATATGTCCCATGAATTACGTACTCCTATGCATTCAATATTAAGTTTTGCTCGCTTTGGTTTAGATAAACTCGGCAGAGGTGATATTTCAGTTGAAAAGCTACAGAAATATTTATCTCGCATAGAGTGTAGTGGCGAGCGGCTGCTCTCATTACTTAATAATTTACTCGACCTATCTAAACTCGATGTTGGTAAGTTCCCTTTTAATCCGCGCCCGCATAACCTGAGTAATATTATTAAAACCAGTATTGATGATGTGTCAGGTACCGCTATGGAAAAAGAGATTGAAGTACAGTATTTGCCACCAAAACCGCCTATTATAATTGACTGTGATGAAGAGCAAATAAATCAATTATTACGTAATATCCTCGGCAATGCGTTGAAATTTAGTGATCAGCATAGCCGTATTGAAGTCGTTTTAACTAATCAACAAGGGCAGGCAATTATTGAAGTGATTGATAGTGGTATAGGGATACCTGATGATGAACTTGAGTATGTGTTCTCAAAATTCGTGCAGAGTAGCACAACTAATAGCGGTGCTGGTGGAACAGGGCTTGGTTTAGCCTTATGCCGTGAGTTTGTTTCATTACATGAAGGAGTTATTTCTGCTCATAACAATAGCTCAGGAGGCACGACGATTCACATCGCTCTGCCTTTAGAAATAAAAAGTTTCAGCTAAGCAATAATAAATTACTTAGCCTTACTGGTAAGAGTTTTTTTTACGACTAAACTATTAATATGAATTATGAAATGGATGACAATTATGCCTGTAACGAGAATTCTAGCTGTTGATGATGAGCCCTTTAATTTAGAAATTATAGAAGAAATATTATTAGATCTTGATTTTGAATTAAAGATGGTTAGCAGTGGCCCTGAGTGCCTCAGTATCGTGGAAGAGTTTGCGCCACAAGTAATTTTACTTGACGTGAGTATGCCACAAATGAATGGTTATGAAGTATGTAGAAGACTAAAAGCAAACCCTCGTACGGCTCATATCATAGTCATGTTTGTATCAGCCAGAGGCACAGTAGAGGAGCGGATGGAAGGGTATGCTGTAGGTGCTGAAGATTATATTGTTAAGCCATTTGGACAGGATGAACTTAAATCGAAACTGAAAATTCTTAATCAAGTACTGATTGAAAAAAAATCGTTAGAACAGCAAATTGAAGAGGCCACATCAACTGCATTCAATGCTATGGCAAACAGTAGTGAAATGGGGCAAATAGTTAATTATATTGAGAAGATTGGTATGATTAACAACACCAAAGCGCTTGGGGAGGCCCTAGTTCATTGTTTAAGATCGTTTGATTTACAAAGTAATATTGAGTTTAGAGTTATTGCTGATGCTCCTGAGCACTTTGCCCTCAATGCTACGTGTTCGCCAATTGTAATTGAGTTGTTTGATATGCTCAAAAATAAGGGCCGCTTACATGAGTTTTCTCACCGTATCTTAGTTAACTATGAATTAATTAGTTTATTGATTTTAAATATGCCAGATCACGATCCTGATAAGCATGGCCGGATCCGTGACCATGTGTGCTTTATTGTCAGTGTCACAGAGCAACAGCTACGAGCAATCATGACTCGTGAAGCTTTACAGTCGCAACAAACAAAGCTAAATGATGCAATTACTATGGTGAATAGCAAGTTTCATGGCTTAATTGAGCTGTTAAATGAAAACCGTAAGAGTAATGAAGCGGTGTTCAAGCGTTTACAAGAAGAGTTAGAACAGCGTATTCCATCAATGGGGTTAGACGAAGATCAAGAAGTGTTTATTTATCAGAAGGTAGATCAAGCGATTCAAAACTCAGTTGCCCGTGAAGAGTCTGTGCAGGGAGTGAAAGCCGCTTTTCATGAAATTGAGCAAGACCTATCTATCTTATTGAAAAAGTAACACTAAATAATCAAGGGGTGTGAAGCTACGCATCTCTTGGTAAGCCCTTTTCTACGATACGTATCAAACGGGCGGTTTTTCGTAGCAATTTATCTTGTTTTGAGCGTTGTTGCTTAAGCGCCCACTCTATATGCTCTTTTACCAACTCGGTTGATTGATCATAGCTGGCGCTAAGCGCGTCAACGATCGATTGGCTAAATTGCGCATTACCTAAACCTACAGCAATATTTCGTAGCCAGCGCTGATGGCCAATTCGACGGATCGGACTGCCTTCGGTATTTTTTAAAAAGGTAGCTTCATCCCAACTAAATAAATCAAGTAAATCTTTATCTTTTAGTTGTGTTCGTGGATGAAAGTCGGCTTCATCGGTAATTTGCCCGTAGCGGTTCCATGGGCAAACTAATTGGCAATCATCACAGCCGTAAACGCGATTACCTAATAGTGAGCGATACTGCTCAGGGATTGGTCCTTGCAGCTCAATAGTAAGATAAGAAATACACTTGCGTGCATCAACCACGTAAGGCTCTACAATTGCGCCGGTTGGGCATAAAGTAATGCAGGCTACGCATTTTCCACATCCCTCAAACTCATTGGGCTTATCAATTGGTAAAGGGATATCAACAAATAACTCACCCAAAAAGAACCAAGAACCGGCTTCTTTATTGATTAGCAAGCTGTGCTTTCCACGCCAGCCTAAACCTGCTTTTTCAGCAAGTTGACGTTCTAATACTGGTGCTGAATCAACAAATGGCCGATAGCCTAATTGACCGATTTGCAGCTCAATTTTTTGACCTAATTTCTTTAATCGATTACGCATCAGTTTATGATAATCACGCCCTAACGCATAACGACTAATATAAGCTTTATCGGTATTTTTGAGGGTTTTAGCAAAGCTTGCATCGGGGGGTAGGTAATTCATTTTTACTGATATAACCCGCACAGTACCAGGGACTAGCTCCGCAGGGCGAGCGCGTTTCATTCCATGAGCGGCCATATATTCCATATCGCCGTGATAGCCTAAATCAAGCCAGCGCTGTAATTGTGCTTCGTGTTTGCTTAAATCAATGTCAGTGATGCCAACTTCAGCAAAGCCAAGTTCTTTACCCCACTGTTTTATATCAAGGGCTAACTGCGTGTGATCGGATATTGAACTACTCACATGGGTACATCATTAAGAAAAAATAACGGCGCAATTTAACACATTTACAGCGCAGTTAAAACGCTTGTACTTAGACAAAACGCTTTAACTGCTGCTGAGTTTGCTCACTTAGTTGTTGTGATAATTGACAATCACTTAACGCTACATCAATTTGTGCTTTTGCTTGGCTGCCTAATGCAACGATTTGTTCAACTGATTGATGGGTTTGATTTTGTGTCTGTTCGAGTAAGTGCACAGCGCTTACAATTTGCTGTAATTGTTGTTGATTGTGTTCAAATTCAACAAGCCGATCGGTAAATCCATGGGATGTATTACTAATGGTTGTTTCTGCATTATGTGAATAACTGACAAGTTGCTCAGATTCTTTATTTGTTTGATTTACTAAAGAATCCATTTGGTTGATGAAATCGCTGATCTGGCGAGTTGCATCACTTACTTTAACCGATAAAGTTCTTACTTCATCTGCTACAACCGCAAAACCACGACCTGCTTCACCCGCACGAGCGGCTTCTATTGCAGCATTGAGCGCCAACAAATTAGTTTGATCTGAAAACTCTTCAACCATTTTCAGGATGCTACGAATATTCTCGCTGTTTTGTTTTAAGCCAGAAATCGTTTCTGAAAAACTGCTCAATACATGACTAATCGATTTAACTTGAGTGACTAGTTTTGTGAGTTCTTGTGCTGAGTGTGTAACAAAGTTTAAATGCTCTGCGTTTACTTGATGAACATCATCGGTATTGGTAACGATACTTTGCAGACTATCAGTTATTTGATTACTGGCTGCGGTTATTGTTTGGCTAAAATCAATTTGTTGTTCGCTTAGCTGCGCCGTATGTTGCATTGACTCAGTCACTTGATTATTACTTTGTGCGCTGGCCTGCGAACTTTGGTAAGTGGTAGCGAGTAATTGGCTTAGATGATCAGTAAAGGTATTGTACTGTTGGCTGATCTCACGAAATTCATCATAGGTAAAGTGGGGGAGTTTAGCTGCTAAGTTTGCATCTTGGCGGTTAATTTTTATTAAAGTATCACGCATTGCTGTAACTGGGCGCACGATCAGAAAGCGCATGTAAAAGAGTGTAAAGGCAAAGCCGGCAATAATAATCACCGTGAGTAACCAAAATAGGCTAGTGTCTGCGTCTTGCGTAGTTAGACTTTTATATAACCAAATCAAAGTAATAGCTTGGAAAAAAAATACAAAGCTAAGATTGCCAACAATCTTTCGGGTTAAAGTAAAAAAGAAGCTTTGTTCTATAAAGTTATAAATACGCATATACCCACTCATCAATTGCCCGCTCGGCTGTTGTATTGTTTTACTCAGTATCGTTCAAATTCACTTTAATTCAAGAATATAGGATGAACGGCAGCCATTTTTGATAACTACAGTGAGTTTAAAATCATTTTCGTGTTGCATGGGTAATTAGTAAAAATTCCGTCGACACCAAAACTCAGCATTAACTCAATATCTTCTTGTTTATCAACCGTGTATGCATAAACTTGTAAGCCGCGTTGTTTGGCATCCGTGACAAACTCATGGTTAATAAAGTTTTTATCAACATGAATACTAAACGCCTGTAAGCGCTGGGCAAATTCAGCATAGTTGATAGGAATGGAGCCCGTTAACGCGCCAATTTTTAGCCAAGGTAGTTTTTGTTTAAGCCACATTAATTGATGATGATCAAATGAAGAGACTAACAGCATGTCCTGAGATAGTTTGTTATTAACGATATTTAACTCAATCAGCTCAACAAATTTATCCAACGAGAAAGTGTGTTTTAACTCAAGGTTTAAGAGCACTTTATTGGCTGTCCAATCAATAGTTTGCTGTAGGGTTGGGACAAATTCGCCATTGCCAGCATCAAAACATTGAATTTGCTCTCGGGTGAGTTTATTTATTTTGCCACGGCCGCTGGTGGTGCGATCTAGCCAAGTATCATGGATGATCATGTAATCATCCAAACAGCTTTGTACATCGACTTCAATACCATCGACTTCAATTTCGACTGCTGCGGTTATCGCACTCTGGGTATTTTCTGGATAAGTGCCACTGGCGCCGCGATGAGCAAAAACTTTTATCATAATGTGTGTTTCCGAGTAACTGACCATGTTTCGTAAAATGCTGCACTGATCACTAAAGCACCGCCAAGCAGGGTCTGTAGTGAAGGTTGTTCATGCAACAGCAAAAAAGCTAAAAATGTGCCGTATAAAGGCTGTAAACAAGAAATAAGTCCCGCTGTTGATGCTGATAAATACTGTAAACTTGCTGCAAATAAAGAGTGCGGAGTTGCAGTAAAAATTACGCCAGCGACGAGCAATAACCCTAGATCTTGGTTCGATATATTAATCACTGGTACTTCAATAAAAGCACATAATAACAAGCTAGCCACTAATGTTTGATAAAACATAGTTTGTGGCCCACCGTAGTGGCTAAAGTATCGCTTATGAACAATATTTCTAAATGCGAAAAAAAATGCTGAAATAACACCTGTTACCACGCCTAAGGTGACATCATTACCCATATCTGCATTTGGGGTCAGCAAATAGATCCCAGTTATTACTACACCTGCGCTGAGCAAATCGTTTACTTTGGGTTTACTACCATTAAAGAATGGTTCAATAAATACGGTGAGCACAGGGTAAGTAAAAAATGCAATCATGCCAACCGCAATCCCAGCCATTTGCATACCAGCAAAGTAGGTGACCCAATGTATACCTACAGCAGCTCCTAACAACAAAGCAATTAAGTAATCTTTAGCACAGCTGAGTTTAATTGCTTTTTTTTGCCATAACAGCAATATCATAATAGCCAGACCCGCGATGGCTGCGCGGTACACGGTAATATCTAATGCGTTTAGATTTATTAATTTGGCAAATAGTGCTGTGCCACCAAAAAGTAATACCGCAATGTGTAAATAAACTAAACTTTGCTGTTGGGGTTGCATGTAAATTCGCTCTGCTATTTTTTACTATCTTATCACTGCTCATAATAAGGTGAAATTTTTAAAACATGACAAATGTCAGCAAAGTTGATGACATTTTACACTCTTATTTTTTTTAGCGGCTGGCATAGTTATCGCATTCAACTGGAGGTAATTATGAATGCTTTAATTTTAATCAGTTTATATATCAGCGATTTTTTTGAAATATATAGTTTTAGTATTACTTTCGCCGGTTACTTTATGCTGTTATGTGTTTTTGTGTTATTTAGTAAAAACATAATTATAAATAAAACGATACACTTGGGGTATTAGTATGAGTTCACTTGACACGGTTGCTGAGCAAATCGATAAAGGGTTTTGGAAGTATGGACATTTAATTTTTACTGGCTTTTATTTGTTGCCAATTATGATTAACTTTGCAAATTTAACCGCAAACAACATTTTTATGTCCTTAGCTTTATATATTGCTTTTATTATGCTCTATGTAAAAGCAATAAATTGCCAAGATACCGATACTACTAAGTTAGTTATTGCTATGTTGTTAGTTTGTTTTAGTGCTACTTTTTATACCTCAGGCACACCGACATTATTTGGTTTCGTTGCCTACATTGTCGGTTATGCATATAGTAAACTGCAACGAATTTTTTCAGCGTTAGCGGTCATTTTAACTGTTTTATTAAGTGCATATATTGGCGATATTGCAAAAGTAGAATACTTTCTCGCTATATCTTTAATTTTATGTGCTGCCTTATTTAGCTACGGTATAGCTGCAAAAAGAGAGCAGCAATATAAAATCCGCGAGCAAGAAAACGCCACGCAATTAGAGCAATTAGCAGCAATTGCTGAACGCGAGCGTATTGCTCGCGATTTACATGATATTTTAGGTCATTCTCTTTCATCAATTGCTTTAAAAGCAGAGCTTGCTAATAAATTAAATCAAGGTGAGCGTTACACACAAGCAAATACTGAAATTGCCCAAGTTGCAGAGCTTGCAAGGCAGCTATTGAGTGATGTGAGAAGTGCTGTCAGTGATTTAAAACAGCTCAATCTTGCGAGTCAAATTTCCCAATTGAAACAAAGGCTAACCGAACAAGGTTTTGAGGCGGATTTTAACGTCAAGTTAAATGCGTTACCTGCGAAAGTAGAAGGCATAGCAAGTCTTATAATTAAGGAGGTTGTTACTAACTTACTACGCCATAGCAGCACCAAGAAATGTATAATTAGCATAACGCAAAATCAGCAGCAATTAATAATCAATGTGATTGATCATGCACCAGGCAGCTCAATAAAACCTGGAAATGGCTTAAATGGCATTAAAGAACGAGCAGAGCAGCTAGATGGTAAGGCTACATTTACCTGTGAGGATAACTTTAGTTTAAATGTAATGCTGCCTTTAACAGCGAAGGGTTTCTAATGATCAAGGTGTATTTAGTAGAAGATCAGGGGCTTGTGCGCGACGCAATCGCAGCATTATTAAGTCTAGATTTTAATATTGAGGTAATTGGTCAAGCAAGTAACGGGCAAGATGCATTAACAGCCATAAACATGCTAGACAGTAACTCTCTTCCTGATATTATTTTAACCGATATCGAAATGCCTAGCATGAACGGCATCGAACTCAGTGAGCAAATTGCATCAAAATACCCTGCTATAAAAATAGTTATTATGACCACCTTTTCGCGAGCGGGTTATATTAGGCGTTCTTTAAGTGCTGGCGTTAAGGGCTTTATTTTAAAAGAAGCCCCGAGCGATGAATTAATTAGCGCGCTTAAAAAAGTAATGCACGGGCAAAAGGTTATTGATCCTGAGCTTGCTATTAACGCATTAGATGATACTGATCCGCTGACAGATAAAGAACGAAAAGCATTACAACTCGCAAGTGAAGGGTTGAAAACAGCCGATATTGCCGCAAGGTTATACTTAAGCGAGGGCACGGTACGTAATTACTTATCAGACGCTATTGCTAAATTAAATGCCATAAACCGAGTAGATGCAGCGCGTATAGCCAAACAAAAAGGTTGGTTATAACGCCGTAATAAGCTGTTTAAAGCAAGTAAAAGCGCTTTCTTAAAAGTTTCATAGCTTTTGCCTGTCTCATTGATCGGTTATGGGTTAAAATAACATCATAACCAATTAACAAGATAGTGAATGTCAAACCAAGATCCTAATCTCAGTCGAGAACAAGAAAAGTACGAAAACCCTGTCCCAAGTCGTGAGTTTATACTTACTCATATAAAAGACCGTGCCAAGCCTGCTAATTTTCATCAATTATGTGAGGAGTTAGCGGTAAACGATGATGAGCGTCAAATTGCTTTTAAGCGTCGTTTACGTGCCATGGAGCGTGATGGTCAACTCTTCTTTAATAAATTTAAATGCTACGCCTTAATTGATGAAGCTGGGCTTGTTAAAGGCAAAGTAATCGGTCACCGTGACGGGTTTGGCTTTTTAGAAGTCGAAGGCGAAAGTAAAGACTGGTTTATTGCCAAGCATCAAATGAGTTCGGTGCTGCATGGCGACATAGTACTGGCTAAAGGCACCAAACGAGGCTCCGGCGGCAAGTGCGATGCGCGTATTATTAAAGTGCTGGCTGGCGAGCGAGCACCGATTGTTGGTCGCTATTTTGTTGAGCATGGCATAGCAGTGGTGGTGGCGGAAGATCCACGTATCACCCAAGATATTATTATTTTGCCGGGCAGTGAAAACGGCGCACGTCACAACCAAATGGTGCAAGTGCAAATTACCCAAAACCCTAACCGTAATATGAATGCGGTAGGGAAAATCATTGATGTACTGGGTGAGCATTTAGCCCCTGGTATGGAAATTGAAGTGGCACTGCGTAATCACGATATCCCGCATGTATGGCCAGAAGCGGTTGAAAAGCAGGTTGAACACTTAGGTGAGTTTGTCGAAGAAGGTGACAAGCAAAATCGAGTTGATTTACGTGATTTACCATTGGTTACGATTGATGGTGAAGATGCTCGCGATTTTGATGATGCGGTGTATTGTGAGCCTGTTGAATCGGGTGGTTGGCGGTTATGGGTAGCGATTGCTGATGTATCCCATTATGTCGCAATGAATACCCCACTTAATGCCGAGGCAATCGAACGTGGTAACTCAGTGTATTTCCCTGAACAAGTTATTCCTATGCTGCCAAAAGTATTGTCCAATGGCTTGTGTTCATTAAATCCAAAAGTTGACCGTTTATGTATGGTCGCAGAAATGCTGGTATCGGCTGAAGGTAAATTATCAGGCTATCGCTTTTACGAAGCGGTGATGAATTCGCATGCGCGCTTAACCTACACCAAAGTAAACGCTATTTTACAAGGTGATGAGAAGTTACGTACTGAATACGCACCGGTCGTGCCACATTTAACTGATTTACAGCAAATGTATATGGCATTAAAAGCCGCCCGCCAAGAGCGCGGAGCGATTGAGTTTGAAACCCTTGAAACACGCTTTGTATTTAACGCTCAGCGTAAGATTGAATCAATAGTGCCGGTGCTGCGTAATGACGCCCACAAGCTGATTGAAGAATGTATGATTTTAGCCAATGTGTCTGCGGCTAAAATGCTTGAAAAACACGAAGCCAGCGCGCTTTATCGTGTTCATGCTGAACCAGATGGAGAAAAACTGGCTAACTTTAGACAGTTTTTATCAGAGTTGGGTATTGAATCAACACTCAGTGATGAGCCAACACCAAAAGAAATTACCCATGTGTTAGCCAAGCTTGGCGACCGCCCTGATGCTGAACTTATCCAAACTATGCTACTGCGTTCGATGAAGCAGGCAGTATATCAAGCTGAAAACATCGGTCACTTTGGTTTGTCATTAGGTGAATATGCACATTTCACCTCGCCAATTCGTCGTTACCCAGATTTAGTCGTACATCGTGCGATTAAAGGCATTTTGAAAGCCCAAGGTATGGTTACGTCGGGTGCGTATGTTTATAGTGACGAAGAAGTCGCGCAATTGGGCGAGCAGTGTTCAAATACGGAGCGTCGTGCAGATGATGCAACCCGTGAAGTAGCTGATTGGCTGAAATGTGAATACATGCAAGATCATGTGGGCGACGAATTTGAAGGAGTGATCTCATCGGTTACTAACTTTGGTTTGTTTATTCGCTTAGCTGATTTACAAATTGATGGCCTTATCCATGTCACTAATTTAGGCGATGAGTATTTTCAATATGATGGCGCTAAACATTGCTTGATTGGTGAGCATTCTCGTAAAGTTTATCGTTTAGGCGATAAAGTCACGGTTCAGGTTGCATCGGTAAGCTTAGATGAGCGTCGCATCAATTTAACGCTCAGTGGCGATGTTGCACAAGACAGATACGCGCGTCGTCGTGGTGATGCAAAAGGGCATCAGCCGGCAAGTGTTCGTTCGCAGCTAAAACGTGGCAAAATACCAGGTAAAAAAGCTGACGCGAAAGAGCCTGGTGAACTTAGCGGTCGTTCTGATCAGGGAAAACCAAAGCCAAAAAAAAACAGTGCCAGTCGAGGTAAAAAGAAGCCTGCAGGAAAATCAGCGGATGCTGGCACTACAACGACTGCAAAAAAACCAAAGAGAAAGGCCGTGAAAAAGCCGAAAAGACCCGGCAAAAATGCCCGTAAAAGTAAGAGTTCAGGAGCAAGTGATACGTGAGTAATGAATTAATTTTTGGCTTTCACTCTGTTGAAGCAATTTTCGCAAGTGAGCCTGAGCGTTTTATTGAAATTTATGCCCTAAAAGGACGTGATGATAAACGCTTATCTCCAATTATTGAAGAAGCGCGTAAATTTGGTATATCAGTGCAGTTTATGCAGCGCAAAGCCCTTGATAACAAATCAAAGGGTGAGCAGCATCAAGGTATTATTGCAAACGTTATAGCGGCACCGACTTTTAACGAAAAAGATTTGGATGCAATCATTGCGCGTGAAGAAACGCCATTTTTACTGGTTCTCGATGGCATAACAGATCCGCATAATTTAGGTGCTTGCTTACGTAGTGCAGACGCTGCCGGTGTTCATGCCATTATTGTGCCAAAAGATAAATCAGCAAAACTAAATGGCACAGCGCGTAAAGTTGCCTGTGGTGCAGCTGAGACAGTACCGCTGATCCAAGTCACCAATCTTGCCCGTACTTTACGTGAAATTAAAGATGCTGGTGTTTGGGTTGTTGGTACTGCTGGCGAAACCGATGTGCATGTATTTGATGCCAATCTGACCGGGCCTATGGCGATTGTTATGGGCGCTGAAGGTGAAGGTATGCGCCGCTTAACGCGCGAACATTGTGATGTGTTAGTTAAAATCCCAATGGCTGGCACTGTTTCAAGCTTAAACGTATCTGTAGCAACAGGTATTTGTTTATTTGAAGTACTGCGTCAGAGAAATACGACACAGCCATAAAAGAAAAGCTTTAAGCTTGTAGCCGTCAGTTTAGAGATAAAATTTGAAACCATGCTTGACTTAATAAGCATGGTTTTTCTTTTTGAGCGGATAGCTGATTTTTCAACTTACCACTTAAAGCTAAAAACCTACTTGCTTAATTTTCCGACTAAGCGTAAAATGCGCGCTCATTTCGGCCTATTTAATATTAATTCCTTGCCTTAAACCGACCGGCTGAAACGGTAGAAGGCTCTATTAACCGTAAGGAATATCCATGCGTCATTACGAAATCGTATTCATGGTTCACCCAGATCAGAGTGAGCAAGTTTCTGGTATGATCGAACGTTATACTGGTTCTATCACTGAAGCTGGTGGTGTTATCCACCGTCTTGAAGACTGGGGCCGCCGTCAACTGGCATACCCAATCAACAAGCTTCATAAAGCTCATTATGTTCTTATGAACGTTGAAGCACCTACTGAAGTAATCAGCGAGCTAGAAACTACTTTCCGCTACAACGATGCAGTGCTTCGTAACTTAGTTATGCGTACTAAAGACGCTGTAACTGAAGCATCTCCTCTTGTAAGAGAAGAGAAGAAAGAAGCACCAGCTGCTTAATTGTTTTGAGTCCAAGCATGGCACTTGATCAGCGATAATTTTAAGGTAAACCATATGGTCAGTCCTTTTATGAATCAGCTGGTTATTTCTGGGGTTGTTTGTAAAACACCTAAGTTTAGCCAAAGCCCTGCTGGTATCCCGCATTGTATTTTTGTTGTAGAACACAAATCAATGCAAATTGAAGCAGATCTTAACCGTAATAGTTATGTACGGCTTCAAGTGGTTGCTAGTGGTAAGCAAATGCAACAACAGACTCAACATTTGCACGTTGGGCAGGCATTGCAAGTGAGCGGTTTTTTAAATCGTCACGAAGGTCGTAACGGCCTTAGCCAATTGGTTTTGCATGCTCAGCATATAGAAAGAATTATTTGAGGAATTTATCTCATGGCACGTTATTTCAGACGTCGTAAGTTCTGCCGCTTTAAAGCGGAAGGCGTACAACAAATCGATTATAAAGATCTAGCTACTCTTAGAAACTATGTTACAGAAAGTGGCAAAATCGTACCTAGCCGTATTAC
Source organism: Pseudoalteromonas sp. SR41-4 (assembly GCF_014163985.1). Classification (NCBI taxonomy): domain Bacteria; kingdom Pseudomonadati; phylum Pseudomonadota; class Gammaproteobacteria; order Alteromonadales; family Pseudoalteromonadaceae; genus Pseudoalteromonas; species Pseudoalteromonas sp. SR41-4. The sequence goes on from NZ_JACJEI010000026.1 coordinate 59,670, forward strand.
AGGTACTAGCGCTAAATACCAGCGCCAGCTAGCAACTGCTATCAAGCGTGCTCGCTACTTAGCCCTTCTTCCATACACTGACTTACATAAGTAAGCAGCGGATTAACACGTTTTTAAAAGGTGTAGAAACATGCAAGTTATTCTACTAGATAAGATCGCTAACCTAGGTGGCCTAGGTGACCAGGTTGTAGTTAAATCTGGCTTCGCACGTAACTTCCTTTTCCCACAAGGTAAGGCAGTTCCTGCAACTAAAGCTAACGTTGAAACTTTTGACGCACGTCGTGCTGAGCTTGAAGCGAAAATCGCTGACCAGCTTGTTGCTGCACAAGCACGCGCTGATAAGCTTGAAGCATTAGCTGAAGTTACATTAGTATCTAAAGCCGGTGACGAAGGTAAGTTATTCGGTTCTATCGGTACTCGCGACATCGCTGACGCTATCTCAGCTGTTGGTGTTGAAGTTGCTAAGTCAGAAGTTCGTTTACCTCTAGGTACTATCCGTGAGACTGGCGAATTTGACGTATCAATCGCAGTTCATTCAGAAGTAACGGCTACTATCAAAGTAATCGTAATCGCTGAAGCTTAATTTCTAATTAAGCGAAAAAAGCCGTGCTGAAAAGCACGGCTTTTTTGTTTATTATTCTCACACATATCACTAGCTAGCATATCATTTCCCACATAAATATTGATTAAAGTCCCTTTTTTAGGTTTTTTATCTGGTATAGTTTGATTTAAAATAAAAACTAATTATTTATACCTATTAAAATGTAGCTGCATTGTAATTAGGTTACAGATTATTGATAGTGACAGCGTTGTCACTGTATATTGTTTGTGCACTGGGCATAGTGTTAAGGATGTTTAAATTGAAAGAGCAGATGATAAAAAATGCGAAGCTTTCTTCTGGTTTCACATTAATCGAGTTATTAATAGTCGTTGCCATTCTAGGCATATTATACAGTGTAGCTATGCCTTCATATATTGAGCATATGGAGCGTAGTCGCCGTGCCGATATTCAACAAGTAATGTTGCAACATGGTGCAGTATTAGAGCGTATTTATTCGCGTAATGGTGGTTATCCAAATGCTTTTGATACGGCAAAAAATACAGATTTTTATACTTTTACTTATACAGCGCTAAACCGCGTTAGTGGCGCTGCAGCTGATGCTAATTTTAAAAGTCGTGCTTTTACATTAACTGCAACCCCAAAAATCGGTTCTACCCAAGCAGGAGATCGCTGTGGTGCATTAGTGATTAAGCATGATGGCACACAATCAGCTGATGCTAATAGTTGCTGGGAGTAACAATGACTAGAACAGCCGGTTTTACATTAGTGGAGTTGATGATTGTGGTTGGGATCGTTGCGATTATGGCGGTATTAGCGTTTCCTTCTTTTAGCCAGCAAATCATGCAAGATCGGGTTGTTACCACCGCAAATCAGCTCAATAGTGTGTATAAATATGCGCGCAGTGAGGCGGTAAAACGTAATCGTGAGATTAAGCTAGTGGTAAGTGGTGATAAATGGCAGGTAACAGCAGCTGTTGATGGTGTTGATACAGTATTAAAAGAATTCGTCATCCAACATCATGGTGTAACAGTTGGTTTAGTTGATCGTACCGTGTGGTCAAGTGGCGAAATCTCTGCGGCGAGCGAGATTTTAATTAAAGATGACAATGATAAAACGGTAGATTATTACTTGTGCATTTTAAAAAGCGGCCAAAATTGGTTAGCTGAAAAATCAGTGGCATGTGCATAATGATTAAACAAAGTGGCTTTTCATTATTAGAAGTGATGCTGTCAGTTGTTATCGCCGGTATTGCTTTATTAGGGTTGGCAGCAGCTCAGCTCAAATCGCTACAATATGCCACTAACAGTTTTAATTACACTGTATCGCTGGTGCAAGGGCAAAATACTTTAGAGCGTATTTGGCCTCGCTTGTGTGAGTTACAAACGACAAATCCAGCTTTATTCACGGATGCTAACTTTCGTGCCTCTTTAGACCCGCAAATCGATGATTATCAGCTGAGCTTACCTGCGGCGTATGCGCATGATATGCAAATCACAGTTTCATGGGCTGATGAGCGGATCAAGCAACAAGACCCTGCTCAATTAGAAAATCAAATTACCTTAAATGCTAGTTACCCTGAGCTACCAGTTGGGTGTATTTGATGATGGCAATTTATCGTCCGCGAGGTTATACCCTTGTAGAACTGATGGTGGCTCTAGCCGCTGGTTCATTCCTACTAGCTGGAGTTAGCCTTTCATACTCAGCTATTAAAGGCACTATTTCAGTTAGTAAAGAGCTTGAAAATGCGCAAGAAGTAATACGTTACACAAGTAAGGTTTTTACGCGTAGCATTAAACAAACACCAAGCGCACCTTTGGTTGCAGCAGATGGCTCGGCAATTACTGTTACTCAGCCAACTGGGGTTATCACCTGTAATGGCAGAGTATCAACAGCTGATATAAATGAAGTTTATAACCTAGTAGGCAATAATTTAATGTGTACATTAGGAGCAGCTCCAGCAGAGCGGTTATTGACGGGAGTCGCCCGGTTGAGTTTTGCAATTGATAATAACATTGTCACTATTAATGTTAGCCCAGAGAACTTACCTGCGCAATTTGAAGACACTATTGCCATTGATATTGCGGTTTCTAATGTTATTTTAAACAATGCTTTTGGTGGTGTGTAATGGCTAAAAAACAAAGTGGTTTTACGCTTGTAACAGTACTTATCCTCACCAGTATGGCGAGTATTGTGGTACTTAATTCATTGCGTGAAAATATTATTCAAGAGCGTATGAGTGGCAATTTTCAAAAGAAAATAAATAGCCGTTTACTCGCTGAAAAAGGTGTTTTCGAAGAAGCTAAGTTATTACAGCAAGCTTTTTCAGATGATAAAACCTTAGATATCGATGGCTTGATCGCAGCGACAGGCACAGCATCAGGCCGCGGTTTGATTGGTGAAGATGCAACTTATAATGCCAGTATTAGTAAAAATGCTGCTGGAGAGCTGGAAATCATCAGCTTGGGTGAGCGTTATGGTGGTGATGCACAAAGTAATTTAGTCGCACGGTTTGGATTTACGCCAGGTAAAGGAGGCTCTGTTTTTGAGAACGCAATTGTGGGCTGTGAAGGGGTGTCACTCAGTGCCAGTGGTCGAATTGATAGCTATGACTCAAGTAAAGGGGATTACGATCCTGACAAGGCTGAGGCTGGCGCTGTCATAGGCACGGTTTATAAAGATAAGGATGTTACATTATCAGGTGCTTCAACTATTTGGGGGAGTGTTCATGCGACTGGCAGTATTACTTTTTCCGGCTCATCTCCAATCACAGGCACATTGCGTGCAAATAACCATATTACAATTGATTCGAATTTTACAGTATCGACTGATCCTGTTTTACCCGATGGTTTTCCACTTGATACAGCTGTAGGCGGAGATGTTTTATCGGCGGGAGGAGTTACCTGGAAGCAAGGAAAAATATTAGGCGTAGTTAGAGCAAATAAAGATCTTAACTTCCCTAATAACAGTGCGAGTACTGTGCTAGAAAATAGAAATAATGACGGCTTAGACGTTTTATATGGCGGCAAATTAAACGCAAAAGATTTAGCACCACACCTTGAACAAGGTGGTATTCCTTACTCAGATCCACGTTATAATGTATCACCAAATGTTGAGTTGGTACCTTTTCAAGATCCTGATAATTTTACAGCAGGGCAAACACAGTGCGATTCAATAAATATAACAACGGTTGTTGATGGTCTGGTTGATCCTAGCGCCGAAAATATTATTGTGAAACACGGTAGTTCAACACTAGTCTCTGATAAGCCAGAAACACGTGTTATCTACGAGTTAACGCCTGATATAGCTCAGTCTAAGATTGAAAATCAAGGTGATTATGTATGGGAAAAGTGGTTAGGCGCACGTCCTGCGACACTTAATTATACGTTAAACACAATTGAGAACGTTGTTGATGTAAAAGTATTAAAAGCAGGTAACTTCTCATTAAATAATGGCATTTTAAAAGTTGCGGGTGGTGATGTAACCTTGATAGTAAATGGTCACTTCATGATGGAAGGCGCTTCAGAGATCCATATAGCACAAGGCAGCAGCTTAAGCCTTTATGTCAACGGTAAAGTAAAATTGAAAGCGTCTCCAGGGTCGATCACAATGAAGCATGGGTTAACCAAAACTGGTAAACCGGTATTCAGTATTTATTCCAGCAATGAACAAGCCAATGGTATTGATATTGATGCTGATGCTAATTTGTATGCAGCCATCTATGCGCCAAAGACTGATGTTAAAGTCGTCGCTAATGGTGGTTTCAGTGGCTCAATTCGGGGCAAAACGGTTTCAGCGTCTGGCAAAGGTGGTATTCACCATGATTCAAATCTAGCAAATATAAGTAGTGGTGGGGGCAGCGCGTCTGACGGCAAATTAGTTTTCCTTGGCTGGTCATATAAAGTACCGGAAAAAACCACTGAAGGGCCCGAAGAAGATCCCCCAGAAGCAACGTTATAAAACCACTTGATAAAACGGCTAGCTGATAAGTTAGCCGTTTTTTGTTAAAAATAATTTCATGTCATTTAAACCTTTTCACTTACATCTCACGTCTAACTATTCAAGAAACTTAAAATTCTGAAAGATCGTATTTCCTGAGTGCTTAGGTATACTCATTTCATAATAATAATCATAAAGGGACAACATCAACGATGTTGATAGATGCAAAACATGCTTTTACACAGCTAAGCGAAGATGCACTTATTAACCGTGTAAAAAGCGGTGATCAAAATGCTTATGCTGCACTTTATGAATTACATGTAAAGCGGGTTTATGGATTGTGCTTACGGTTACTCGCAGATCGCGAACATGCCGAAGATGCAACTCAAGAAGTATTTGTGCAGCTGTGGCATAAAATCGCTAGCTTTGAAGGACAGTCACAGTTTTCAACTTGGCTGCACAGTGTCACCAGTAATATTGCGATTAGCTATTTACGTAAACATAAGAATTGGTTGCAAAAAGTAGTGAGCTTCGAGCAAAGCGGTATGGATGAACAAAGCGCAACAGATTGCCAAGGTCTAAATGGACTCGACAAGTTAGTATTACGACTACCTGAGCGAGCTCGTATGGTATTTGTGCTGCACGCCATTGAAGGTTATCGCCATGAAGAGATTGCCACTATGTTAGGAATGGCAGTGGGTTCTAGTAAGTCGCAATTTCATCGCGCCCGTCAGTTATTAAAAGAGTGGTATGAAAATGAGTAAGCCTAATTTTGAAACATTTTTAGCTGAGTCAATCAATAACACTGAGTCAGAGATCTCACCACAAAAAGATTTATGGCCAGGTATCGAAAAAGCATTAACGCATGCTCCTCAGGCGCAAGGTAAAGCTGCGCTGTGGCCTAAATTAGCGGGTGTGGCAGCATGCTCAGTGGCGGCTTTATTAACCGTGCAGTTGCTGTTTTCCGGCTCTGAGCCTGCGACAAGTGTGGTGATGAGTGACTATTTTACCCAGCAAAAACAAACCTTGTTGGTGCAATATCAAAATCAGCCTGCATTGACAGATAACTGGCAACAGCAATTAACAGAATTAGAGGACGCTGAGCGGGCAATAAAGCAAGCCCTCGACAATGAGCCTGAGAATCCAGCGTTATTAAAAATGCTCGCACAGGTTTATCAGCAGCAATTAGATCTAATCAATAAGGTGCATGCACCGAAGTGGCAACAAATTTAGGAGTATCAACCATGAAAACATTACTATTAGCACTAACTTTATTGCCGTTTTTCGCCTCTGCTGGTGAGAAAATCAATGAACAAATTGAGGTGCCCGCTAATAAGCGTATTTTTATAGATAACCAACGCGGTGATGTACGTATTGAGGGCTGGGATAAATCACAATTACAGATCACCGGTGAGCTTGATGATAAAGCACAAGGGTATCGTTTAGAAGTGGCAGGAGATCGTATCGAATTTATCGTTAAAATGCCGCGTAACAATAATAACGGTTGGAATAGTGGCGATGGTTCTCAATTAGTTATTTATATGCCAAATAGCAGCGAACTTGAATTTACCGGTGTTAACGCCACTATCAGTGCTAAAAATTTGATCGCCGGGGCTGATATTGATGTCGTTAATGGTGATATTAACTTACAAAACATCAGTGGCAATATTAGTGTGGATACCGTTAATGGTGATGTCAGTGCGATAGGCTTAAAAGGTGATATACGCTATGAAACCGTAAACGGCGAAATTAATGACAAAGACTCACAAGGCACGCTGCGCTTTACTGCTGTCAATGGTGATATTAAATCCAAAACAGCAGCTCAAGAAGTTCGCTTAGAGAATGTTAATGGCGATATCGACTTTGCTTTTCAGGCATTAAAAAGCTTACGTATTAGCACGGTAAATGGTGAGAGTGAAATACATATTAATGAGTTACTAAAAGGTGCGCAAATTACTTATGAATCTGTTAGTGGCGATGCCGATTTTTACTTCCCGACGGATGTTTCTGCGCGGTTTGAAATTGAAGCGCATGCCAATGGTAAAATTATTAATGAGTTGAGTGACGATAAAGTTAAAAAAGCGAAATATGGGCCATCAAGTGAATTGGAGTTTGCGGTTAATGGTGGTGATGCTGATATTGAAATAGACACTATCAGTGGGCGCATAGAATTACGTAAGCAAAAGTAATCTCCCATAGCAAAGTAGGAAAAGAAATCCTGCTTTGCTCTTTGCACAACGTAGCCAAGTAGATAGAATAGAGGCCATTCATTGTTAGTATTGCGAAGTTATGGCTAAACCAGATAAACAAGTCGACACTCTTAAAGTTCCTCCTCATTCCATTGAAGCAGAGCAATCTGTTTTAGGTGGCTTAATGCTTGATAATCAAGCCTTTGACCGTGTTGCCGAGTTGGTCGTTTCGCAAGATTTCTATACACGTACCCATAAGCTTATTTTTGAAGCCATGGTCGAGCTTGCTGAAATAGGCGATCCAATCGATTTGATCACCATATCAGAGAGCTTAGAGAAAAAGAATTTACTCAGTGGTATCGGTGGTTTTGCTTATTTAGCTGAAATTGCTAAAAATACGCCAAGTGCGGCGAACATCGACGCCTATGCGAATATCGTACGCGAACGTGCTGTGGTACGTGAAATGATTGGCGTTGCCAATGAAATAGCCGAAGCAGGTTTCAATCCGGAAGGGCGCACCAGCCACGATTTACTCGACTTTGCAGAGAGTAAAGTGTTTAAAATTGCTGAGCAGCGGACAAAAAGTAACGATGGTCCGCAAAGTATTCACAGCATCTTAGAAAAAACAGTCGATAAAATCGAAGAGTTGTACCAGTCGCCACAAGATGGTGTGACGGGGGTAAGTACCGGTTATGCCGATCTAGATAAAATGACCACTGGTTTGCAGCCATCAGATTTAATCATTGTGGCCGCCCGTCCGTCGATGGGTAAAACCACATTTGCGATGAACTTAGCTGAACATGCCGCAATGACACAAGATAAGCCTGTGCTTATTTACTCATTAGAAATGCCCTCGGAGCAGATTATGATGAGGATGTTGGCATCCCTTGGTCGAATTAATCAGACCAAAGTGCGCACCGGTCAATTGGATGATGACGATTGGGCGCGTCTTTCATCAACCATGGGGCTACTGATGGAAAAAGGAAAGATGTATGTTGATGATGCATCAGGTCTAACTCCAACAGATGTTCGCTCACGTGCGCGTCGTATAGCTCGTGATCACGGTGGGATAAGTATGATCATGGTCGATTACTTGCAGCTGATGCGCGTTCCCAGCCTCTCTGATAACCGTACTTTAGAGATTGCTGAAATCTCACGGTCACTTAAATCATTAGCAAAAGAACTCCAATGCCCAGTCGTAGCACTGTCGCAGCTAAACCGTACTCTAGAGCAGCGTGCCGATAAACGCCCAATTAACTCCGACTTACGTGAATCAGGCTCTATCGAGCAGGATGCCGATTTAATCATGTTTATCTACCGCGACGAAGTATATAACGAAGATAGTACTGAGAAAGGGATTGCTGAAATTATCATAGGTAAACAACGTAATGGTCCAATTGGTAAAGTACGTTTAACTTTCCAAGGTCAGTTCTCGCGTTTTGATAATTACGCCGGACCTGCTGTAGACGACGATTACTGATGCGTTTAGCTATTGCCGAAATTAACTTACAAGCACTTGCTCATAATTTAGCGCAAGTGCGACAGTTTGCGCCTAATAGTAAAGTTATGGCGGTATTAAAAGCTAATGCTTATGGTCATGGTTTAGTAAAAATAGCGCAGCACCTTAATGATGCCGACGCATTTGCAGTGGCACGAATAGATGAAGCTCTAGCACTGCGGGCGGGTGGGCTGACCAAGCCTATTGTGTTGCTGGAAGGTTTTTTCCATCAAGATGATTTGCCGATTTTATTAGCCAATAACTTTCAAACCATTATCCATGATGAAAATCAGCTCAGGGCACTTGAAAATGCAAAGCTCGATGAACCAATCAGTTGCTGGTTAAAAATCAATACCGGTATGCATCGTTTAGGGATTGCACCAACGCAGTTGAATGATTTTTATCAGCGCTTGCAAGCGACGAATAACGCTAAAGATACAATCAATTTAATGACGCATTTTTCCAGTGCCGATGATGTTAATGATCCCAAAACAGCTGAGCAAATTGCTTTGTTTGATTCATTAGTGCAAGGCAAACAACAAGCACATTGTTTAGCAAATTCGGCTGGTATTATAGCTTGGCCTGCAGGTCATGGCGACTGGGTACGTCCAGGCTTGATGATGTATGGTGTATCACCAATGCTTAACACTTCTGGCAAAGACCATCAGCTGAAGCCAGTGATGCGCTTAACCACTAAGGTCATTGCAATTCGCGATGTTGATGCCGCGCAAGGTGTTGGTTATGGTGGTTGTTGGCAAAGTGCTCAGCCGACTAAGCTTGCAGTGGTTGCCATGGGCTATGGTGATGGTTATCCGCGCCATGCTAGACATGGCACACCTGTAGTGATTGCTGGCAAACGTTATGGTATTGCTGGCAACATCTCTATGGATATGATCAGTGTTGATATTGGTGCAAATGCTGATGGCATCAAAGTCGGCGATGAGGTGGTGATGTGGGGCCCAGAATTACCCGTTGAAGAAATCGCCCAATGTGCCACGACAATCCCTTACGAGTTAGTCTGTAATATTACCCCACGGGTAAGCTATGAATATTTAGAGTAATGCTAAGCGTTACTCTTTGATAAAATACACATCGCTAAAACCCATGCGAGCAAACTCTTCATCACGAAAATTACGCACTGCCGCAGAACCTTTTGAAGTCATAGCAATTTGTTGTTCCATCTTTAAATAATTTGTTAAATCAATCCCTTCAGCCGCGGCAATAGCCTGATACATATCGCGATATTTATCTTTTGCAAAATTAATTTCGCGAGGCTGATTTTTAAATTTGTACGTAATGCGTCGTGCCATGAGTCACTCATAAAATAATTTAATTGCGTTAATTTTACACCTTCTTCGACATCCGCTCTACCTTTGAATGACTTGTAGCTTAGCTCAAGTTACAATAACGGTCATATTTTTAAATAAACCAAGGAATTGTCATGAAATTATCTGTAGAGATCAGTAAGTACCCACTTCATCAAGATTATATCCCATTTATTAAGGGGTTTATTGATCGCTTAAATGAATATGACGATTTAAAAGTAATAACAAATACCTTGTCGACGCAAATTTTTGGGGATTACGATTTAGTAATGTCAGTGCTTAGTACAGAGATAAAACGTTCATACGAAGAGTTTGGCAAAGCTATTTTTGTTTGTAAATTCCTCAATGGTGATCTCTCTCCCCAATAGCAGCTAAAGCCTTAGTGGATCAATTATGGAATTTATTACAGAAACTCTCGCAGGGTTTACTGCAATGTCGCACTGGGAATATATCGCAGTGGCGCTCTCTATGGCATATTTGCTATTAGCAATAAAAGAAAATCTGTGGTGTTGGCCTGCGGCATTTTTTAGCACCCTTATTTATACCATAATGTATTGGAATGGTGCTTTATTAATGGAATCGCTATTGCATTTTTACTATATGTATATGGCGGTTTATGGGTGGGTAATATGGCGAAAAGGCGACGCTAATAAACATCAATTAGTGATTACCTCATGGTGCTTGCATCAACACTTATTCATTATTATTGCGACTTCGATTGTGGCATTAATATTTGGTTATGTGATGAACAATCACACCCATGCAGACTTTGCTTATTTAGATAGTTTTACAACCTGTTTTGCTGTTGTTACAACGTATTTAGTTGCGAAAAAAGTACTGGAAAATTGGCTGTATTGGATTGTTATTGATGCGGCTTCGATGTATTTGTATTACGAGAAAGGCTACTACCCAACATTAGCGCTGTTTATTTTCTACACCATAATGGCAGCATGGGGGTTTAAAACCTGGTATGAAGAGTATGAGCAAAATCAAGCTAAGCCTTTGGCGCAATTATAAGAAGCAGTATGACAGGTAAAGAAATTAGCGGCATTTTTGCCGCTTTTGATCCACAACTAAAGGTATTGAGCAATGAGCGGCTATTTAGCGGTTTAAGTAACGATAACTTTTTAGTGCGTACTGCACAGCAGGCTTTTTTATTAAAGTGCTATCGCGAGCATTGGCCAGCGCAAGGCTTGGCAGCACAAACTGTATTTGCGCAGCAGCAGGTATGCCCCAAACCACTGTGGACTGATGAAGTTAACAAGCTGGCGATTTTTGAATACCTAGAGGGGGATATTGCACAAGGGGATTACACTTTAGAGTTGTTGCAAAAGTTGATTGCTTTTCATTGCCATGATGTTGTTACTGAGGCGATGGATATAAAGTATGAGCTGGATTTTTATAAACAAACTCGCTTATATCAGCAATATCAAGCAAGCGTTGAGGATGCATTAAAGCAAATCGCGTTATTACCCCGTGATGAAGGTTTTTGCCATAATGATTTAGTAAAAGAAAATATTATTGTGAATAGCCAAGGCATGTTTTTAATTGATTTTGAGTACGCTAAAAGTAATGACGTATACTTCGATTTAGCAGCACTAACTGTTAGCTTTGCGTTGAATGATAAGCAAAAAAATAGCTTACTTTCAAACTACCAACAGCAATTGCCTGCTATTCAAAAATTTCACTATTCACTGCAAAAGCTTGAATGCTATCAGTTGGTGTTTTTAGTGTTGTGTATTTGTTGGTATAGCGCACGCTCAGTCGATAATAAAGTGACTGAGTTGCGTACGCAGTTGGATTGTTTGATTAGCTCAATGGAGCATCGTTAAAGACCACCAAAACGCGCCGCAAGTTCTTTGTATTTTGCAACTTCATCTGCATCAAATAGTGGTTCGCCGTTTTCATCAACAGATTTCGATATTAATAAACTTTCCCGGGCAAGACGCTTTACACGTTCAACTTTAACCCCTAAAAACTCCGCTACTTGCTCGGTTGACATTAAACTCATAGATACTTCCTCATGTTAAACCTTTTACAAGCGCCTTAAAAAGTCGTTAAACGGGCATTTATATGTTGCAAAATGGTTAGTGATTTTTATTAAGTATAATTTAATAGCTGTTTTTTGCTTGCTTGTGAAGTAATTTATTATAATTTGCTGAATTATTAAGCATCTAAGCGATAGAAGCTAGCATTTAATTGCATATGCCTTTATTATTGCTCGGCCTAAGCACTGATATCGCGAGTTGGTGTGGTGGCACAAATGTGCTCTCGTGGTGAAATGGATATCACGTGGCCCTCCGGAGGCTGAGTTGTAGGTTCGATCCCTACCGAGAGCGCCATTTGCAATAATGCCCAGCCTTTCATCAAAGGCCATCAATAATAACTCTCTATCTTACTCCACTGTGTTTGCCCTCAATCACACTATTTTAGTACTCATGATGTAAATAAACCCCTACTAATATTTTGAATTAAATAAATTGCACAAGTGGTAAAACTGACAACTGGACTATACTCATAATTCATTATCTTAGGGAATTGTATTATGTACTACAGCTCGCCTCCATTAAAAATGGGGGGATTACAGTTTCATGTCCTTTTGCATACTAAGTAAGTCGAGCACAGTTGTTATTTGGCAATGCCTGTGAGTGTTGTGTTAAATGAGCTCTTTAGCAAAGGGTACCCTGGAGATTGAATGAATATTAAAACCCGTATTCTGGTGTTTGTCATTTTGTTTGAGATATTGGCTTATTCAACCCTACAGTTATTCAACACGCTAATTTACAAAGAATCTTTGGATGAATTTAAGCAAAATGAAATTCAGGCTGTGTTTAATGGCACTATTTCCCGTATCAATCATCTTACAGAACAAATGCAAGGTCATGTGATCGATCTGGCTCTAAGTGGTGAGCAGTTATACTTTCTGCGTCATCAAAAATCTACTCCCATGGCTGATATCAAGGAACTGGCTCAGCGCACGTTACAAAACAAGTTTACTAGTTTTGAGCAAGCTATGGGCGGAGGGCTTTGGTATCAACCGCAGGTACTGGATGAGCAGTATCGTTATTTTGGCCCATATGTATATAAAGAAAATAAACAGCTGCAATTTACGTGGGACCTCAATACACCACAGTACGATTATTTTTCTCAGGATTGGTACCAGCTTGCTGTACAGCAAGGGTGGGGATTAAACCAATCAAGCTATCGTCCTATATTTTGGACTAACCCTTATTACGATGATGCAGGCTCATTCTCGTTGATGATGACCATAGATGCGGTGATGCTTGACGATAACCGCAGTCCGATTGGTATGGCGACGCTCGACTGGTCTTTAGCTGAGTTAAGTGAGTTTTTAGTCAGCATTAAAGTGACCGAAAATGCACAATCATTTTTATTTCACCGGGATTCTGAGTTAATTATTGGCTTTACAGACAAGCCTCAAACGGTACAGCAGTTGACCGATGACTTTCCTTGGGCGGCAACATTAGTAGCTCAAAGTCGGTTAAGTAAGGTCAATAGCTTTGGGTTTGAGCAGCTAGCAATTGAAGATAAGTATATTTTTTATCAGCTTAGTGAGAGCGGTTTTATCTTTGGCTCATTAGTTCCTAAAAATGATTTAAGTAAACAAGTTGATAAAGTGTCTTCTTGGGCCTTAATCCAGGGCAAGAGCATGAAAAAAGCCTATGATTTCAATACCTTTTCAAGGTAACCTGTACTGCGCATAGCTTTTTTCTGTTTTGCGGGCATGCCTTTATTAAAGCTTGTTTCTGCTTTTAGCTGA
>NZ_JACJEI010000027.1:0-70922 GCF_014163985.1 Pseudoalteromonas sp. SR41-4
TGCTTGGTAACAATAGCGTTTTGGACCCACCTGACCCCATGCCGAACTCAGTAGTGAAACGAAACAGCGCCGATGATAGTGTAGCATTTGCTATGTGAAAGTAGGACATTGCCAGGCTCCAAATTTAGTCGAAGGACTTAAAACTTAATAATTAAAATAAGAAAATTGAAAAGAATTTTCTTGGTAACAATAGCGTTTTGGACCCACCTGACCCCATGCCGAACTCAGTAGTGAAACGAAACAGCGCCGATGATAGTGTAGCATTTGCTATGTGAAAGTAGGACATTGCCAGGATCTAATTAAAGAAAGCCCGACTAGAAATAGTCGGGCTTTTTTACGTTTGCAGGAAAGTGATTTAGCAGTGAGATTATGCTGGCGGGCAAAGACAGCGCCAATCATTAAGATCATTTTATTGTTTTGAAAAACTCGCAAACTCACTATAAAACTTGCGTTTAGGCCTCTACCTATGCGATAAGATTATTATATTTATCATACAAATAGTGGGGCTTCATGGCACGTAAAAAAACAACTAAATCAAAAGGTTCATCAGGACTCAATCGTAAAAACAGTGAAAGCTTCATAGTTAAATTTAGTAATCATGCTGATACTCAACTGTGTGCTTCTGGTTTGATGTATAAAGTAATAGATGAGATCTCTGGTGTGCGAGTAACTGACACAGATACCGTGGTCATCAATCAGCGTATTATGCTTGCTGATGGCAGCGTAATAGCTGATAGTTATAAAGCTGGAATGCCTGAAGTATTTACCTTAGATGAGGCAATCGAAGGATTACGAGAAGGTATTTTATTGATGTCGGTTGGTTCTCGCTATGAATTTGTAATTCCTGCAGAGCTGGCGTGGGGACGCAAGGGGAATGGTGGAAAAATAGGAGCTAATGCCGTTCTACATTTTGATGTGCGCTTAATCCGTTTAGGATGACCATTATGCTATTGTTAAAAGTACTTTTCTTTAATGTAAGAGGGTTTTATGCCGCCATTTTCTAGTCGCGTTTATTTATTACGCCATGGCGAATTGATTGAGCAAGGAGTCTTGGCCGGACAGACAGATTTTTTACTCAGTGAACTTGGCCGTGCGCAATTACATCAAGCGTGCAATGAGCTAACTAATATTGAGCTTGTACAAAGTTCGACTTTGAAACGTTGTAGCGAATTTGCCAGATCTTTTAGCCATGCCCAGCAAATACCACTTTTTCTGACCGATCAGCTCCGAGAGTTTAATTTTGGTGATTGGGATGGCTGTAAATATGATGATTTGTGGCAACAGACGGATCCTCCTAGTCTTGGCGATTTTTGGCAAAGCCCTTGGCAAGTAACTCCTCCTCATGGCGAAAGTATGAGAGATTTTTATCAGCGAATAGCAACGTGGTGGCAAACGTTACTAATTGATATTGCAAGTAATCACACTCAAGCACAATTAGTTTTAACGCATGCCGGAGTGATCAAGCAACTATTAGGTATTATTTGTCAGTTACCAAAAGAGTCGAATCAGCAAAACATATTTTCAATCGGTTATGGGAAGCTTATTTGTATTGATATTTACATAGATGATAGCGATAAAGCATGGCCCAGAATTGTGTTTTAAAAGACTATTTTTAGCCGTCTAGAAAGATATTAATTGAAATATTTACTCACCCGCCCATAATAGAGCCTTATGTATTTTGGAATGGGGTGTAACTCCTCAACTGTTCCCGCAACTGTAAGTCGCAAGCGCGATAAGTCAGATACAAAATACGTTAATTTATTACCTATTGAGCGGGCTAACTCTTCTATTATCACCATGATCATAATGGTTTGTAGTGTATTGGGTTTAGCTATTGCTAGAGAGATAACACATTGCAAATACCAGCAGTAATTGATCCCCCTTTACTTGAAGTAGCTAATTTATCGTGGTCGGTGGCAAATACCGCCATTTTGCACGATATTAATTTTGCAATAAAACCAGGCCAGTTTATCGGTTTGTTAGGGCCTAATGGCGCAGGTAAATCAAGTTTATTGCGTTGTTTATACCGTTACACTAAACCAGTGTGCGGTGAGGTTATATTTGCAGGGAAAAATATTTGGCAGCTAAGTGCGGATGAATATGCCAAGCAGGTTGCTGTGGTGCTGCAAGAAACACCTTCGCAATTTAATCTATCGCTTTATGATGTAGTGAGTCTTGGCCTTACGCCGCATAAAAGCTTATTTAGTTCGACAACTAAAAATGATCAACAAATTATTTTTCAGGCGATTGAGCAAGTTGGCTTGAGCCATCATTTACAGCAATCGTTTGATTCCCTTTCCGGTGGCGAGAAGCAACGCGCATTGATAGCACGTTCAATTGTACAAAGCCCTCAATTATTAATTATGGACGAGCCTACCAGCCACTTAGATATTAAATATCAAATTCAATTAATGGAGTTGGCTAAATCGCTAAATGTAACGGTATTAGCGTCGTTCCATGATCTTAATCTTGCAGCCAGTATGTGTGATGAACTACTGGTGATAAAGCAAGGTAAGTTAGTTGCAACGGGTAGCCCAGAATACGTCATCACGGAAGAAATGCTTAGCGAAGTATTTGGTGTCTGTGCCGAAGTCTCGGCGCATCCACAGAGTAAACAATTAAATAAGGTCATTCCGCGTATTACCTATTTTTACGGCTATCAAGGTGGTGGCGTTGATGCAAAAAAATAATTATTTTGCAGTCAGCGTGGCGCTATTTTTTGCCTTGTCGAGCATTTTTATAGCACTTAGCTTTGGTGCTGCGGCCAGTAAATTTATTGATGTATACCACAGTATTATAGGTCAGGGAGATGACTCCTTTATAGCGCGGATCATATGGCAACTGCGAATGCCACGAACATTGTTGGCGTTTTTAGCTGGCTCTGGTCTAGCTATTGCTGGTTTAATTTTACAAACCGTAACCCGTAACCCGTTAGCCGATCCTTACTTATTTGGTATTTCATCGGGAGCCTCATTTGGTGTGGTATGTTTTATGACACTAACAGGAGTCAGCGCGGGAATAACAATGTCGGCCGCGGCATTTTTTGGTAGTTTATTGACTATGTTATTACTGGTTTTTATTGCCGGACGAGCAGGTCGCGGACAGGTTGAAAGCATGCTCTTGGCTGGGGTCGCTTTATCCTTTTTATTCAGTGCCTTTACCAGCTTACTTTTGTATTTTAGTGATCCACAGGCGATCACGGCTATTTTATTTTGGACGCTAGGCAGCTTTGCTCGCGCACAATGGTCAACGTTATGGTTACCCGCTTTAGTTATTATTAGTTGCACCGGGCTGATGATGGGTTTTCGTCGGCAACTAAATGCAATGTTACTAGGTGATGAAAGTGCTGCAACTTTAGGAATACCGGTACAGCGGTTTCGGTTATTAATGTTGGTATTGAGCTCATTGATCACTGCAGTGTTAGTTGCGATGTGTGGTGGTATTGGTTTTGTTGGTTTGATGATCCCGCATATAGTACGGTTTTTTGTGTCGCAAGGCACTATTACTGGTTTGATCATGACGGCTTTAGTTGGCGGTATATTTATGGTGTGGGTTGATGTGCTATCGCGTGTTTTACTTGCAAATCAAGAATTGCCAATCGGTGTTATTACTTCTGCAATAGGCAGTATTTTCTTTTTATCGTTACTTTATTTTCGCAAGCGAGAGAGTTAGTCAGATGTTTAATATACCCACAGTAACTAATCAATTTGGTCACCTCATCATTGATAAGATTAACCAAAAAACTAAACCGCTTGGTGCACTTGGACAGTTAGAACAATGTGCAATACAACTGGTTACTTTGTTTAGCCAAAAAGTGGCAAGCGAAGATGCTTTTAAAACCTTTGCACCTGCAATCAATAAGCCTACTTTGCTGGTATTTGCAGGAGATCATGGTGTTGCTGCACAAGGGGTATCGATAGCGCCCAGTGATGTCACCTCACAAATGGTAGCTAATTTTGTCAGCGGTGGTGCCGCTATTAATGTCTTTTGCCAACAGTTAGGTTGGCAATTAGAAGTGATTGATTGTGGTATTTTGCATCCAGTCACAGCGCCAAGTGTCCATAATTGCCGTCTAGGAAGTATAACAAAGCCACTTAATACAGACATGGCAATGAATACCGCGCAGGTACAGCAAGGCTTTAATAATGCTAAACTGCTGGTGCAACAGCTCAGTCATAGTGGTTGTAATACAATTGCCTTTGGCGAAATGGGCATAGGTAATACCACCAGTGCAGCAGCGATTATGGCAGCTATGCTGAATTTACCTGCACAGCAGTGTGTTGGCAAAGGCACGGGTGTTAGTGATGATATTGTTACGCGTAAAATAACAGTTGTAGAGCAAGCGCTGGTATTGCATCAGTTACATTTAGCAGATCCTATTTCACTACTTGCAGCGTTAGGTGGCTTTGAAATTGTGCATATTACGGGAGCTATGTTGGCTGCGGCTGAGCAAGGCATGGCTGTAGTAGTTGATGGCTTTATTTGTAGTGCTGCGGCAATGGCCGCAATTAATATTAACCCAGCAGTGAAAGATTATTTAATTTTTGCACATTGCTCAAATGAGCAAGGCCATCGACTGATGTTAAACGCACTCGATGTTAAGCCACTGCTGCAACTTGATTTACGCTTGGGTGAAGGCACTGGCGCTGCGTTAAGTTTACCATTATTGCAAGCCGCACTTGGTTTTTATAATCAGATGGCTAGTTTTGCTGATGCTGGTGTTAAGCAGGTTGTCAGTTAATGCCTAACCCAGAGGCAAATAAAGTAACGCAATGGCAGTTACTGTTATTAGCAATTAGCTTTTTAACCCGGCTACCGGTGCAGTTGCGCTTTAATGTAAGCGGTGCTCATTTAAATCAAGCAAGTCGCTATTTTGCTTTAGTGGGTTTACTGCTTGGTGGATTATTAGCACTCAGCTACGGCGTTTTTCAATTACTGTTACCAGCATCAATAAGTGTATTACTAATGATGGCGGTCGGGTTGTTATTAACAGGCGCATTTCATGAAGATGGCTGGGCCGATGTATGGGATGGTTTTGGCGGTGGTTGGCAGGTGTCGCAAAAGCTTGCCATTATGAAAGATAGTCGTCTTGGTACTTATGGTGCAGCGGCATTATTTATTATGCTGCTGGTTAAATTTCAAAGCCTACTCTTTCTTAGTGAGTCATTGATTACTGTATTGAGTGCAATTGTTATCGGGCAATGTGTAAGCCGAGTTGTGGCAACCAGTTTAATTATGGGGATGGAGTATGTAAGTGAGGATGCGACTTCAAAAGTAAAGCCGCTTGCTATGCACCTATCGGTCACTAGTTTAGTTACGTTACTTGTAACCGCCGCTACTTTACTGGTTAGCTTGATTGCTGTTGGTGTATTGTTATGGCAAACCGTATTCATTCTTGTAGCAGTATTACTGATCCTAAGAGTCATTTTGATCCGCTGGTTTAAACAGCAGTTAGGTGGTTACACTGGCGATTGTTTAGGTGCGGCGCAGCAGCTAAGTGAAATTGCCATTTACTTAACTTTCGTGAGTGTATTATGAACGCTAACCACACATTTATTTTAGGCGGCGCACGCAGTGGAAAAAGCCGCTTTGCTGAACAGCTTGCACAGCAAAGCAATAAAAGCGTTATTTACCTCGCAACGGCGCAAGCCCACGATACTGAAATGCAAGATCGTATAGTCCATCATCAACAACAGCGCCCTGTAGATTGGCCGTTAGTTGAGGAGCCAATTGCATTGGCTGAGGCGTTACAAACACACAGCAGCAAAGATAACTGTATTTTAGTTGATTGCTTAACCTTATGGTTAAGTAACTGTTTATGTCACGCCACAAGTGATTGTTGGGATGAACAGAAATCAGCACTACTAAATACCCTTGAAAATTTACCGGGGCAAGTGATTTTTGTCAGTAACGAAGTTGGCCACGGTATTGTGCCTCTGGGCGAGCTAAGCCGCCGGTTTGTAGATGAATCAGGCTGGTTACATCAAGCCATTGCCGCAAAAGCTGCGCGAGTTGAATTTATAATGGCAGGTCTTGCCTTAACACTGAAAGGGCAGTCATGATGAAAACATTAATGGTACAAGGTACGACTTCTGATGCAGGGAAAAGTACTTTAGTTGCAGCATTGTGCCGGGTATTTGTTGAACGCGGGATCAAAGTTGCTCCATTCAAACCGCAAAATATGGCCTTAAACAGCGCTGTAACAGAAGATGGCGGCGAAATAGGTCGTGCGCAAGCACTTCAGGCGATTGCAGCTAAAGTGGTGCCACGGGTTGATTTTAACCCCATTTTACTCAAGCCCAATAGTGATACTGGCGCTCAAGTGATAATTCACGGTAAAGCCATTAGTAATATGGAAGCAGGTGCTTATCATGATTATAAAAAAGTCGCGATGGATGCGGTACTGGCTTCGCAACAGCGTTTAAGCGAAGAGTTTGAGCTACTGGTAGTTGAAGGTGCGGGCAGTCCGGCTGAAATTAATCTACGTGCGGGTGATATTGCTAATATGGGTTACGCCGAAGCGGTTGATTGCCCCGTGATCATTATTGCAGATATAGATAAAGGCGGTGTGTTTGCGCATTTGGTCGGTACTCTTGCGCTATTAAGCGAGTCAGAACAAGCCCGAGTAAAAGGCTTTGTGATCAACCGTTTTCGTGGCGATATAGGCTTATTGCAAGGTGGCCTTGATTGGCTTGAAGAGTACACCGGTAAACCAGTTTTAGGGGTGTTGCCGTATTTACATGATCTCGCCCTCGATGCTGAAGACGCGGTAGCGATAGATAATCAAGTAAGCCAAGCAAAAATAAAAATCGCAGTATTGCTACTTCCTCATATTAGTAACCACACTGATTTTGATGCGCTGCGTTTAAACCCGCAAATTGACATTAATTACATTCGCCATACTCAAGCAATTCCACACGTTGATCTGATCATCATTCCTGGCAGTAAAAATGTTATTAATGATTTAGCCTTTTTAAACAATGAAGGCTGGGGCGAGCAGATTCAGCGTCACTTGCGTTATGGCGGTAAGTTATTAGGTATTTGCGGAGGTTTGCAAATGCTCGGCACAGATATTTATGACCCTGAGGGTGTGGAATCAAGTAAAACACACTGTAAAGCTTTAGGGCTTGCTGATTTTGCCACTCACTTAGGGCAGCATAAAGTACTAACTCAAGCTGCTGGTGTGATCCATCTTGGCGGTCAACAAGCAAAAGTCGCAGGCTATGAAATACACGCTGGTTGCAGCGCTGGCCCAGCATTTAAAAAGCCTTTTTTACAATTTACTCAGCATCCACAGCATGTTAGGCAAGATGGCTTTATATCAGATGATGATTGTATAGCAGGTACTTACTTACATGGCTTATTTGATAGCAGTGCAGCTACGCAACTAATACTGGATTGGGTATTGCCAAATAGTGGTATTACCCAATTAATAGATATAGACACACATCGCGAGCAGCAATTAACGCGCTTAGCCACGATGTGTAAAGAACATTTAGATTTAGACAAAATAACGCAAATTTACCAAAACTGGGAAGGAGTTAATCATGAGCGACACGCATAACGACAAGCACCAACAACGCCAACAAAAAGTAAAAGATAAAGTTGATGAGCGTATAGCCGCAGCACAAACTGAGAAAGGTGTTTTTCAGGTGATCACCGGTAACGGTAAAGGTAAATCAACCTCAGGGTTTGGCACGGTAACACGTTGTGTAGGCCATGGCATGAAAGCTGCTGTGTGCCAGTTTATTAAAGGTACTTGGCCGTGTGGTGAGCGTAATGTATTGCAAGGCGCAGGGGTTGAATTTGCCATTATGAACACAGGTTTTACCTGGGAGACGCAAAATAAAGAATCAGATACCGCAGCGGCGCAAGCGACTTGGCAAGAAGCAAAACGTATGTTGGCTGACGAATCAATTAATTTAGTATTACTTGATGAAATTACTTATATGATCACCTACGGCTACATTGATTTAGACGAAGCACTCGAAGTGATCGCTAATCGTCCGCCAATGCAATCTTTAATTATTACTGGCCGTGGTGCGCATCGCAAGTTAACTGACTTAGCTGATACTGTTAGTGAAGTGCGCAATGTTAAGCATGCATTTGATGCTGGTGTTAAAGCGCAAATAGGATTTGATTATTAATGGCTACGCTTAGGCTTGTACTCGTTTTATCGCTGGCTCTGTGCTGCTTTAAGCTCGTGGCTGATCCTAACAAGCAGCAATTAAGAATTATCGCCTTGGCCCCGCATATTGTTGAAAACCTGTATACCATCGGCGCTGGTGAGCAAATCGTGGGAACCGTGGAATATGCTGATTTCCCTGCTGCGGCCAATGATATCCCACGTATCGGTGGTCACCAAGGTATTCAAATAGAAAAGCTACTGGCCCTCAAACCTGATTTAGTTTTAGCATGGAAAACGGGTAGCAAAGCTGAGGATTTAGCACGTATTAAAAGTTTTGGTATTGATATAATTTACAGTGACGCCAGTGAAGTAGATAAAGTACCCAATGAACTGCGCCGTTTAGGTGAGCTTACTGGACGTGAGCAATCAGCCGAGCAAGCCGCACTTGAATTTGAGCAAAAAATTGCTGTAATCAAAGCCAAGCAGCAAGGTAAAAGTAAGGTCGCGGTATTTTACCAGCTATGGGCAGAACCGATGATGACGGTGGGTAAAAATACCTGGATCAATCAGTTAATCGAAATTTGCCAAGGTCGTAATGTATTTGCTAGCAGCCGAACTGATTACCCTCTGATAAGTATTGAAAATGTGATCGTGGCAAAACCAGAGATAATTATATTGCCTAATGAGAAGTCACAAGCGCAGCAAACTGTGATTGATTGGACACAATGGCCCGAAGTACCCGCGGTAAAGCACCACCAGTTTATTAGCGTCAATGCTGATTTACTACACCGTTTTACCACGCGTATGTTGGATGGTCTTGCTGATATGTGTACTAAAATAGATGATTCACGCGTTGCAATTAAGGAGGCACAATGAGTGATTGGCAAGACTTTTTAAAAACCGAATGTGCAAAAACTTATATGCAGCAGACGTTGGATACAGTTGCTCAAAAGCGCAGCGAAGGTATTGCTGTATATCCGCCAGAGCAGTATGTATTTAGTGCATTTGATGCAACACCGTTAAGTAATATAAAAGTGGTTATTTTAGGACAAGATCCTTACCACGGCGAAGGACAAGCACATGGTTTGTGTTTTTCGGTATTACCAGAGGTTGGTAAACTTCCCCCCTCATTAAAAAATATCTATAAAGAGCTGGCTACAGATATCGATGGTTTTCGCGTGCCTACGCACGGTTATTTACAACGCTGGGCAGAGCAAGGGGTGTTTTTACTTAATACCGTACTGACTGTTGAGCAAGGCCAAGCCCATTCCCATAAACACTTAGGTTGGGAGCAGTTTACCGATAAGGTTATTGCCCATATTAATCAACACTGTGAAGGTGTGGTATTTATTTTATGGGGTGCTCACGCACAAAAGAAAGGTAAAGGCATTGATAGTACGCGTCACCATATTTTAAATGGCCCGCACCCATCGCCGTTGTCTGCGCATCGTGGCTTCTTTGGTTGCCAGCATTTTTCCGCAACCAATCAGTTATTAACACAGCAAGGGCAAACAGCGATCGATTGGCAAGTTTAGGAATTGTAGATGCTAGGTTATCCTGCGCAGAATATACGTTAACTGATATAAACAAAGGCCCTTACTTTATCGGTAAGGGCCTTTTAGTTGGTTAGTAGCTATTGCGAAATTAAAAATCTAATTCATCAATCGCAATATTGTCTGTAAAAAAGTCTAGTTCCTGTAGTTCTTTACGTAAACGTTGCTTGTCTTTTAAAGCTTCGATTTCGCGCCATTTTCTCTTTTTATTTTTTTGAGAGGTCTTTCTTGTTGTATCAGGACCTTCTAATATCTCTAAAATATCGTCTAGGCTATCCATGAACTTCTCCTATTGAATTTTTTGAACCTCGAAAATACCTATACCACAGGCCACACTAAAATAGAATAAAAAAGTGACATTTATGTTACAGGTAAGTGATAAATTAATGAATAGAGATTATTTTCAGGCATAAAAAAACGCCGCAAATGCGACGTTTAATTTAAACGATAAAAGCGATTACATTGCTTTAAAACGTGCTTCTAGTTGCTCTTGTGCATCAGCAAAAGAACGAATACCTTCAGCTAGTTTTTCTGTCGCCATGGCATCTTGATTATGTAACCAACGGAACTGAGCTTCAGTTAGTGGTGCCGGTTTAGGCTCTTTAGCAATATCACTTTCAAGTAAATACTCCTGTGCACCTTCAAGGTTGCCTAGCTCTTCTAAAAGGTTAGGACTGATGGTTAGTTTATCGCAACCAGTTAGTGCGATGATTTCACCGGTGTTACGGAAACTTGCGCCCATAACAACCGTTTTATAATCATGGCGCTTATAAAATTCAAAAATACTGCGTACTGATTGCACGCCTGGATCTTGTAATGGATCGGTTGGTTTTTCTAAGCCGTTAGCAACGTGCCAATCTAAAATACGGCCAACAAATGGTGAAATCAAAAATACGTTAGCATCTGCACAAGCACGGGCTTGAGCATCACTAAATAGCAGCGTTAAGTTACACTTAGTACCTTCTTTTTCAAGTTGCTCTGCGGCTTTAATACCTTCCCACGTTGAGGCAACTTTGATTAAGATTTTATCTTTGCTCACACCTTCTTTTTCATAAAGGCTTAGTAATGTGTGTGCTTTAGCAATTGTTGCTTGAGTATCAAATGATAAACGCGCATCAACTTCTGTTGAAATATAACCCGGCACAATGTCACTGATCTCTTTACCTAGTAATACAGCAAAGTAGTCACAGGCTAGTTCTAATTGTTTAGCAGCGTCTTGCTCGGTTTCTTTAGCATAACTCCACGCTTTATCTAAATACGGCTTATAGGCTTCAATTTCACTGGCTTTTAATAGCAATGAAGGGTTAGTTGTTGCATCTTCCGGTTGGTGTTTTTTAATCGCTTCAATATCACCAGTGTCGGCCACGATAGATGAATGTTGTTTGAGCCTTTGTAGAGCTGAAGTCATTTGCTTTCCTCATTCCAAGCAAGTTAAAAGAAAATCTACTGTAACTACCTTATACTGCAGCACTGTGACAGCGCTTAATAGGTCTTATGTCCGTATCAGTGAAGAACGAAGGTGCATAGCATAATTTGCTGTGCTAATAAGGTAGGTATCATACCAATCAATTCTAACTAATTGATATAAACAAAACGTGCTTTTCGTTTCATTTAATGTTGAAATTGACATTAAATAATTTCCAAGTCAATAGCTAACTATGATCACTGTTATTTCACCTGCAAAAAATTTAGATTTCGAGAGCCAAGCAAGCACTGATAAATTCACGCAACCTGAGTTACTTGAGCACAGCGAAGAGTTGATGACGGTGTGCCGCGAATTAACGCCGGCACAAATTGGCAGTTTAATGAAAATTAGCGATAAGCTTGCAGGCCTTAATGCTGCGCGCTTTAGTGAATGGTCGCAACCGTTTACTACCGACAACGCTAAACAAGCTGTGATGGCTTTTAATGGCGATGTATATGGTGGTTTAGATGCAAACAGCTTAACTGCCGGGCAACTTGATTACGCGCAAAGTCACCTACGTATTTTGTCAGGCCTTTACGGATTATTAAAACCACTTGATTTAATGCAAGCGTATCGCTTAGAAATGGGCACTAAGCTTGATAACAGCCGTGGTAAAAACCTCTATGAATTTTGGGGCAGTATTATTGCTGATAAACTAAATAGCGTACTCGCTGAGCAAGATAGCCAATATCTAGTAAATTTAGCATCAAACGAGTATTTTAAAGCGGTTGATAAAAAAGCCTTAAACGCGCAAATCATTACTCCACACTTTAAAGACTGTAAAAACGGCCAATATAAAATTATCAGCTTTTATGCAAAAAAAGCGCGCGGCTTGATGGCTCGCTACATTATTGAGAATCAAGTTACCCAGTTAAGCGATTTAAAAAAGTTTACTGTTGATGGTTACTACTACAGTAGCGAAGCGACCCAAAAAGAGCTGGAGCCAGTATTTCTAAGAGATGAACAAAACTAGTTATTAATCTGTTTAAAAGCCATGCAATGCATGGCTTTTTAGTTTTGGCGCTTATTTTGCAATAACCTGACACTATTTATAAAATAATCAAGGTTAAGCAATGCTAAAAATACCTTCTATCAGCGATGCCGAAAAACTTATTGAAGAAAAACTCGGTGGCTGGTTTGATGTCGTAATAAGTCATATACCTAATTTTATAGTGGCGGTGATCATCGCCATTGTTTTCTCAATTCTCGCGCGTTTTTTAGGTTCGATGATGCGCAATGTTTTACGCCGCTCGTTAGACTCCCAACAAATTGCAGACTTAATGGCATCGATATTCAAGATGATAGTACTGTGTGTTGGGTTATTTGTTGCCCTCGATTTTATAGGGCTAAAAGGCACTGTAACGTCATTACTGGCTGGTGCTGGGATTGTTGGTCTAGCAATTGGTTTTGCCTTTCAAGATATGACAGAGAACCTAATCGCTGGTATTGCTATGGGTATTCGCAAACCGTTTAAAACAGGCGATGTTATAAAAACCGATGATGTGTTTGGCAATGTGCGCTCAATAAATTTGCGCAACACGCTCATCGAAAACTTTTATGGGCAATTGATTTTAGTGCCTAACAAAATACTTTTTCGTAATGTATTACGTAATTACAGTACCTTAGGTGTACGCCGCATTGAAGTGCCGGTGGGCATTTCATATGGTGATGACCCAGAGCTGGCAGCTGAGGTGATAGTTAAAAAAATCAATGAATTTGATTTTGTAATTAAACAAGACGAAACCGCTGTTTATGCTGAAGGGTTTGGCGACAGTAGTGTCAACTTACTGGTGTGGTTTTGGATAAAATACCCCGGCGAGGCAGACTTTATGACCGTACGCCATAAAGCAATTGTGGCAGTCAAACAAGCGCTAAGTGACGCTGATATTAGTATTCCATTCCCAATTCGCACCCTTGATTTTGGTATTAAAGGCGGTGAAAAACTCGATGCGATGATCACTGAAAAGCGCCAGCACTCAGAACAATAAATGGTTCTAGGCTTATTATATCAACAGGTAATATTTACCTGTTGATAGTGCTAATTTACACAAATTTACAGCTGGTAATACAGTTGTTGATTTGCGCATATTTACCAGTATTAAGTTTTCTACTGATAGACAGCAACAATAAGAGTAAGATAAGTGCATGTTTATTTATCCCTGTATAAGGAAATTACAATGAAAAAACTCCTATCAATATGTGCGTTTTCACTATTAATATTAACCAACCTCAGTTATGCAGAAGAGCAAGCAACCAGTCCAGTTGAAAGAATGTTCTCAGTAATGGACATGGATAAGCAGATGACCGGTGGTTTTGAAGCTATGTTGCCGGTTATTGAGCAAATGGCGGCACAGTTAAAATTGGATGCAGCGGCGAAAGAAGAGCTGAAAAATATTTACCGAGATTGGTTTAAGTATGATTTTGATCAGCAAGCAATTTTAGCTGAATTGGTTGAAGTCTACTCAGAGAATTTCACTGACAAAGAAATCAATGAGTTAACCGCCTTTTATGAAACACCCACAGGGCAAAAATTTCTAGCTAAATCACCAGAATTGATGCAAATAGGTGCGCAGTTAGGTATGCAAGAAGGGCAGTTAAAACAAGGCCTACTGCTTGAAAGACTGCAACCATTTATGGCGAAGCATCAAAACAAGTAAAAGGCAGTGGTCATAGTTTAGTTATCGCTAGCCGATTATCTACTGCACTTATTAGACACGAGCTAAAACTAAGGCTAGTGTCTAATAAGTAAAGTCGAAGGTAAAATTAATGAATAACATTAAAGTGAGCAATGAAGAACCAAGTAGCCCATGTATTCGGCATTGTTGTTTGGATAAAAACGATACCTGTATCGGTTGCTTTAGAACCCTTGATGAAATTCTCGCGTGGCACAGTGCAAGCCCTGCACAAAAGCTGCAGGTTCTTAATGAATGCCAAAATCGCAAAAACGCGCAACATAAATAATCACTTTGTAGAGCAAACTGCAGTCTGAAAAAGCTAACCCCAAACTTCAAGATTTCGTAATAAAGATAAAACCGTATACTAGTTTTTACCGCTCTGTACTGCCCGTTAATAAACACTCCAACACACAAAGAATAAGTTAGCGATACACTCGTGCCACTGCATTTGGCTAAGCATCCATAATCGATGGTGTTTTTGAATTTTTGATTGCATACGTATTCAATTTCCATTTTGTGAGAACCTCTCCATTGTTAATTTTTTGTAAATTCAGAATGCCTATTACTTGACAACACAACGGAACACACAATGAAAATTAAAAAAATAGTAACCACTATTGGGCTAAGCATTGCCCTAAGTGCTACGTCGATTGCAAATGCAACACCAACAACATTCGTCCATCTATTTGAATGGAACTGGCAAGATGTAGCCCTCGAATGTGAACAATACCTAGGACCTAAAGGCTATGCAGCGGTACAGGTATCGCCGCCTAATGAACATATACAAGGCAGCCAATGGTGGACGCGTTATCAACCTGTCAGTTACCTATTGCAAAGCCGAGGCGGTAACCGCGAGCAGTTTATTGATATGGTTAATCGCTGTAATGCCGCTGGCGTTGATATTTATGTAGATACTTTAATCAATCATATGGCTGCAGGCAGTGGTACAGGTACCGCTGGTAATACCTATGGTAATAAATAATACCCAATTTATAGCCCACAAGACTTTCACACCAGTTGCACCATTAATGGCTCTGACTACGGCAACGATCGTTACCGAGTACAAAACTGTGAGTTAGTTGGACTAGCAGATTTAGATACCGCTGCAACGTATGTCCAAAACACATTAGCGGCTTACATTAATGAATTACAAGCCATTGGTGTTAAGGGGTTTCGGTTTGATGCCTCTAAACATGTTGCAGCCAGTGATATTCAAAGTTTAATGGCGAAAGTGAATGGCTCGCCAGTGGTCTTTCAAGAAGTAATTGATCAAGGTGGCGAGGCTGTTGGTGCCTCTGAGTATTTAGCGTCAGGTTTAGTTACGGAGTTTAAATACAGCACTGAACTTGGCAATACCTTTAGAAATGGCTCGCTCGCATGGTTAAGTAATTTTGGTGAAGGGTGGGGGTTTATGCCAAGTGCATCAGCTGTAGTATTTGTAGATAATCATGATAATCAACGCGGTCATGGTGGTGCCGGTAATGTAATTACCTTTGAAGATGGCCGCTTGTACGACTTAGCAAACGTATTTATGTTGGCTTACCCGTATGGTTATCCAAAAGTAATGTCTAGTTACGACTATCATGGTGACACAGATGCTGGTGGTCCAAGCGTACCTGTGCATAATAACGGTAATTTAGAATGCTTTGCGAGTAATTGGCAATGTGAGCATCGTTGGGCATACATTGCAGGTGGCGTAGATTTTAGAAATAATACGGCTGATAACTGGGCAACAACCAATTGGTGGGATAATACTAACAATCAAATAGCCTTTGGTAGAGGAAGTTCAGGTCATGTTGCCATTAATAAAGAAGGCTCAACACTCAATACTACCGTGCAAACAGATATGGCTCCAGGGCAATACTGTAACGTGCTAAAAGGAGCGCTGACTAATGATGCAACAAGTTGTACTGGTGAAGTTATTACTGTTAATGCAAATGGCACTATAAACTTAAATGTAGCCGCGTGGGATGCAATGGCTATTCATAAAAATGCCAAGTTAAACACTAACTCAACCCCTGATCCTCAGAGTGATTGGCAGCGAACTGTGATATTTATTAACGCACAAACGCAAACTGGCCAAGATATGTTTATTCGCGGCGGGATTGACCATGTTTATGCAAACACAAACCTTGGGCGTAACTGCCAAACAAGCAACTTTGAATGTGCTATGCCAATTCGCCATAATAATTTGCAAAGTGCCACTACCAGTCCTTGGAAAGCAAACGATAATTACCTAGATTGGTATGGTATTGAAACGGGCCAAAGTATTGAGGCGCAAGGGACCGCAACCGATTGGACAACTAATATTTGGCCAGCAACTTGGGGAGCAGAAAAAACCGTTGCTAATGATGGATTTGGTGTTACACCACTGAATATTTGGGGTGAACATTATTGGCTGCTTGATGTTGATATGGATTGCAGCAAAGCGGTTAATGGATGGTTTGAGGTAAAAGCGTTTATTAAAAATGGTCAGGGCTGGGAGGGCAATATCGCGCAAGCAAACCCCCCTTATGCTAGTACTAATCATGTTGCTCAATGCGGCAAAATTAATAAATTTGAGTTTAATAATTCAACGGTAGAAATACGCAATTTCTAATTTTATTACAGATAAATCCCAGCTAAACCATAAGTATGCGTTTAGCTGGGATTTGTAAGTCGCTATTATTGCCAAAATGAATTTTGAGCTTTATGGTCATTAGTAACTTTGCGTATCTGCAAATTAGATAAACAGTTATCTAATTACGATTTACTATTAATGCTTGATTAAGTGATTGAATGTAAATAAAGTTAGTTCTTTTTTGATGTTTGAATAGAAAGAGTAATTCTAAATACTCGTTAGCTTTTAAATAATGTATAAGTGCTATAAGTTGAGTGGTTTAATATAACTTACTTAGGCATTATTAAATTGTATACAATGAGTTAGTTAACTATGTCATTTGGGCTAGACAATCACTCCTCTACGTAGATTTGTTCGCTGTTGCGCGCGGCAATATATTTTAAAGGGAATTAAGGTATCTGGATGAAAGAAATCATGGTTTATGGAACAGTTATCCTTTGTTTCTTTTGTTATGGTCTTTGGCCTTTTATCGCATCAGCTTTACTGGTGTTTATTTCTGATGACCCAACTTTAGGTATTATCAGTTTAGTTATTTGGTCAATTGCTGTTACGATCCAAATAATTGCTATGTGGCAAATATTTAAAAGAAATTCAAAAGGATTACATTTGTTTTTCTCTGTAGTTTTTCTTTACGTATTTTTATATGCGGGTGATTCACTTATCGTTTCATTAGAAAGTAACGCTGTTTTTTCATTTTCAAATATTATAAATAAAGCTATATATCCATTGTTCGCTGCATGGGCTTTGTATTTTAGCGATGCCAAAGATTTCTTTATTAAACCAACTGAGAGTTAGTAATGAGTAAGTGTAATAATTGTAGTGCCAGTATTTCTTTTATGGCAGTTTTAAACACCATGAATCCCTTGAAAGTAAAGTGCTCAAATTGTAAGGAGCCAGTGCGAATTGATAAGGTTAGTGGCGGTATTGCAGCCCTAATTATTTCATCTATTGCAGTGACTATACTGGCGATGTTTTACGGTTCACCAAACTATTGGTTAAAAATAGTTCTGCCTGTAGTGGTAGCTGCCGAGATCGGATATTTTGGCCTCATTAAGTTTGGTATCGTTAAAATTAAAGCAGTTGAGTAAATCATAAAAATTCATCTGTAGATTAGTGTTTCTCACATTTGTGTTAAACGCATAAAATTGCCAATTAAACTCAGCAGTGAGTTTAATTGCACTAGCGATAACACAACAAAGCAGTTCTATTTCTATTAAATACCTTATTGTGCATTGCGGTGTGTTGGTGATGTTTTTATATGTTGAGCAAGCACAGTAATGCTTATCTTGTCTTTAAATAGTAGAGCCTTGCAAATCAATTTTTAATCTTCTATCTAGCTACTTTAACCTGCATTTTATTTTCAATAATTGCCACACCTTGGGTGTTTTCTAAAAACTTTTGTGCCAGTGCGCGTTCAAAGCCGGTTTCGGTTAGACCATAAATGGCTACTTTGTTGCCATCAACGTGTACTCGCAGTTGCGAGAGGTTTAGGTTTGGATTGCTACGCAGTTTATGAATTATAGTCTGTTGTAGTGTTGGTTGAGGAGAAACGCTGCTGATCATAATTGTACTAGTGGCTGCACTGACTTGCGTTGCGCAGGCGAGTAAAAATACACAGCAAAGTGATACCAATGATACAGTTAATTTGAAGCGGTCCATGATTTCCCTCATAACATCTATTGTATGTGTTTAGTGAATAGTAAGCTTACTGTTACAATATTTATTCCAACTTTAACGTATTGAAATTTAAGGGATGTTTTAAGTTTAGGTAATGTTTTTGGAATTTTTTACATTCAACTGAGTAAAAAGTACGGCGATTAGCTAACTAATTTAGATTTGTAGTTGCTGTTTAGCGCAGCTCAGCTATAGCGATGCAATATATTTTTTGTTAAGTGATGGTCGTAGCTGCAAGTTTGTAATGAGCAAGCTAAATGGGGATCACAAGATAACTAATTTGCATGACTGCTATGAGAGGGTTTAATAACTTACTGCGAGTAGGTAAAACTGAATGTAAAAAGCCGAGACTATGATAAATCTCGGCTTTTTGTGTAGCGTTAAAGCAGATGAATTATTTCTTTTTCTTGGCTTTAGCTTTGGCCTTTTTACGGGCTTTGATTTTTACCGGATCTTTATGTTTTTTGATTGGCGCTTTAGCTTCTTTATGACGCGGCTCAAATCCTTTAACAACACGGCGTTTAAGGCGCAGCTCAATGTAGCGTTCAATTTTGGCTAATACTGCAATGTCATGGGCTTCTACTAACGAAATTGCAATGCCTTTCTTACCTGCGCGAGCAGTGCGGCCAATACGGTGAACATACACGTCTGCTGTGCGTGGCATATCAAAGTTGATTACATGACTAATATCAGCCACATCAATACCGCGGGCGGCAACATCAGTCGCAACTAATATTCTTGTACGGCCACTGTGGAAATTTTCCATTGCCTTCATGCGTTTGTCTTGTGGCATCTCGCCACGTAACCAGGCTGCGCGCACCCCAGCATTGGTCAGCTCGCCGACTAATGTTTCTAGGCGATCACGGGTTTTAACAAACACAATAGCTTTGCTTAAGTCTTCACTGTTTAGTATTTCAACCAACATTGCTAATTTATGGTTGTAATCATCAGCAATGTGTACCCATTGGTGGATTTTAGCTTTTTCTTTACGTGAAGATTCAGCTTCTAATAGGGCTGGATCTTTTAAAATTTGCTCTGCAAATCGTTCAACGCTATCGCCTTCAAGAGTGGCTGAGAATAAAAAGCACTGACGACGATTTTTTGCTTCTTCGCAAATACGCATCATTTCTTTACGAAAGCCCATGTCTAACATGCGGTCTGCTTCGTCTAAAATAAGCATCTCGACGTTTTCGGCATGAAAGTTTTCGGTTTCTAAATATTCCATTAATCGCCCTGGTGTGGCGATTAATATATCGTTATTTTTTTCAAAAATTTCTTTATGCGTACCGTAGTTAATACCGCCAGTAACAACACCAATTTTAAGGTTAGTGCCTTTAGCAAGTAGTTCACACTGTTCATGAATTTGATAAGCTAACTCGCGCGTTGGAGTCATGATCAAAACACGGGCAAAACCAGGCTCGCGACGCGGGAAATCAAGTAAGTATTGAATCGCCGGGATCAAAAATGCCGCTGTTTTACCAGTACCGGTTGGTGCAGAGGCTAAAATATCACGGCCTTGCAGCGCTTCAGGGATCGCTTGTTGTTGAATGCTAGTTGGGGTTTCGTAACCCATTTTAGCAACGGCTTGTAGTATCTTGTTATCAATATCAAAATCAGAAAATTGCATAGAGTGTCAAAAATAGAGGACAATTGCTGGTAATTATACGCGCTATCCGCCAGTTGGTGAATGAAAAGGTGAAAAAATGTCAGGCTTTGTGTTTAAACAATTTAAAGTAGCGCAAACGCGCAGTGCGATGAAGGTCTCGACGGATGGAATTTTACTCGGTGCATGGGCTGACTTAACTACTTCACAGCGGTTACTTGATATTGGCACAGGTACTGGGTTGTTGGCATTAATGTGCAAGCAACGCAAACCAACTATGCAGGTTAATGCTGTTGAAATTGATGCCAATGCATGTGCTGATGCGCAGCAAAATTTTACAAATAGCCCATGGCCAGATATTACACTGATGCAAAAAGCTATTCAGCAAGTAACCACCACAACTGAGTTTGATGTTGTGATCAGTAACCCTCCGTATTTTAATGCCAGTTTAAAAGGGCAGGACTTAGCTCGTAATACCGCACGTCATACAGATAGCTTAAGTTTTAGTGAGTTAATCACTGCATTCAAACACCTTAGTCACCAAAATGCTTTTTTAAATGTGATCCTACCTTGCCCAGAAGCGCAGTTGTTTATTGCACAAGCGCAATTACAAGGTTTGTATTTAGTGCGCCATTGTTTAGTACAAACTACTGCCACTAAAGCGCCGAGTAGGAGCTTAATGTGCTTTGCTTATCAGATGCAAGAATGCGAGCTGACCAGCTTAACGATTCATGGTCAAGGGGCTCAATATAGCGATGAGTATATAGCTTTATGTAAAGACTTTTACTTGAAAATGTAATCATCATTGAATAAAAGGTACATTTATCGCACACTGATGAAAAACCTGAGTGATAGATATGGATAATCAACTACCTAAACCTTTTATTTTTGTACTTTCCTTAGTGCAAGGCATTGTTCTTACTTTGTTATATCGTAGTGTTGAAAATCAGCTATGGCCTGCGACAGAGCCAGTTTGGTTGTTTTCTTTAGTTACTTTTACCATTAGTTTTGTGCTACTGACTTTACTTGCTGTAGAGCAAGCTAATATTAAAAAACTGCTTAGTTACTTGTTACCATTTAGTCTGTTGTTATCACTCCTTGGTGCTTATATTGGTGCTCAGCAATACCCTATTGCGCTGGTTAATAACGATGCTTTAACGGCCATTTTTATATTCACAGCCTTAATTGCCAGCTTTAAAGCACTTATGTATATCCAACAACTGATTGATAATGAAGCAATTAGTTATAGCCAATTATTCAAGCTCTCATGGCGTAACTTTATTTTATTTGCAGAGTGTTGGTTATTCGTTTTAATTTTCTGGGGAATTTTGCAGTTAGGAGCGGCGCTATTTAATGCGTTAGAGATTACATTTTTCTCTGAGCTACTCAAAAAAGACTGGTTTTGGATCCCAACTTTAACCTTAGCGTTCGGTTTTGCCACGGTGATCTTTAGAGGGGTTATGCATATAGAAGATAACATCTCATTTTTATTGCAAACCTTGATTAAGTTTTTACTGCCAGTACTTACGGTTATTTCTTTAGGCTTTTTAGCGACGCTACCGTTTACGGGGCTAGATAAATTATGGCAAACAGGCAGTGGTAGCTCGTTAGTTTTATGGTTACAGGTACTCACTTTATTTTTTGTGAATACGGTTTATCAATACGCTGCTGATCAGCGACCTTATAAAATTGTAATACATAGGTTAGTATTTTTTGGTATTGCTTTATTACCAATTTACAGTGTGATTGCCGCTTATGGCATTTGGCTTAGAGTTGAACAATACGGGATCACGGTGGGTCGCTGCTGGGCTATTTTAGTGTGTCTTTTACTTGCGTGTTTTTCATTTGGGTATTTAGTCGGGATCGTTAAAAAGCGCGATGCATGGCAACAAGTGCAAAGCAAAGTTAATATTGTGATGGGAGTAGTGATTTTAATATTTATGCTACTAGTGAACTCGCCAGTTTTGAATTTTCAGCGTTTATCTACCGAGAGTCAAATCGCGCGCTTAAATGAAGGTGACGTGAGTATTGAAGAATTTGATTATTATTACTTCTCAAGTAATTTAGGACGCCAAGGCTATCTTGCAATGCAAAAGTTACAAGCGCAAATTCAGAGTATTCATCCAGAGCAAGCAATGATCATTGAGCGAATGTATGTCAACCCAGATAATCCAGAGTTTGAGGCTTTAGCCGAGCAAACATCAATAACAGAGTTTGTTACGCACTCGATGTTTTGGCCTAGGCGGCAGGTGTTTTCGGATGAGTTAATTCAGGCTGTATTCGAGAGCTTACATTTCAACCGCTGGACACCGCTTAAAAGTCATTCATTTTATTTTATCGCCATAGATTTAAATCAAGATGAACAACTCGATTATGTATTTATAGATGAAACGAATCACTCTACTGAAGCTAATCTGTGGTTGCATGATGGCACTCAATGGCAATCAAAATACATGACTATCGATAATCCCGAGCAAATTAAATTACTAAAAACACTGATTGATGCAGATAACATTGAGGTTGCACAACCCAAATATAATGATTTGAAAATTGGCGATGTGCTGTTTAAAGTCAGGAGTAATATTGATTACTAAACAGGGTTTAAGGTCAGAGTGTTCAAAATATTAGTTGGTAATTCAATATAAAGTTCAACGCTATAACGTTTAGCGTAATACATTGAATCACCAAACTAATAAATATTGTTAGGCTAAGTAACAGCAGGAGCATACAGAAAATTATTCTGCTATAGCTCCTGGTATTTCTGTAATTACAGCCAGATACAGGCTTTAATTGGCATCAAATAACTCAAATATTCGGTTGTCACCAGGAGCCGTTTTTACCACTTGCAACAAGGCATTTGCCACGTTTTCACGGCTGACTTTTGCATCTTTACGTTCACTTGGCCGTTGTGTGGTGATTTGCAATGAAGCACTGTCGTTGTTAAGTGAACCTGGGCGTACAATAGTATAATTTAGGCCGCTATTGATTAGATGTTCGTCAGCCATATGTTTAGCAACTAAGTAAGGTTTTAAATCGCTTTCTGTTGCATCAGGATCATCTGCGCCAATCGAACTGACCATAATAAAGTTTTTTATATCATATTGCTTTGCATAATTTACGGCTTTAACCGCAGCCCATAAATCAATTAATAATGTTTTATCATCGCCGGTATTTCCGCCAGAACCGGCAACAAAAATTACCTGTTCGCAGCTGGCAAATGCTTGGCTAAAGTCACCCTCGAGATCTTGCTCGGTCACGCTGAGGTAGGGACTATTTAAATCGCTTAACTTATTTTTATCACGTACGAGAGCGACAACCTGATGCTGATCATTAAGTAGTAACTGTGTCGTTATTTTACCAATCTGGCCACTTGCGCCTATGATTAATGTTTTGCTCATCATTAACTCCTTCAAAAAATAGCTAAATTGCTCACTGTGTTTATAGACCTTGGGGGAGATATTTATTTTTAAAGGGCTAGAACCACTTTATTACTTAAACCAGAGTATTTAGTTTTCATTTTTGTAAAGCTGACTTTCAGCTGATATCGACTAACCTTTATTTAATAAGGTCACACATTTGGAGCGTAAAATGACGGTTTCAGCAATACCAAAGGGGTATCATGCAATTACTCCTTACTTGATAATTAACGGCGCAGCAAAAGCAATCGAGTATTATGAGAAGGTATTTAATGCCCAGCTCATTATGCAAATGCCGCTGCCAGATGGTGGGATTGCTCACGCAGAAATTAAAATTGGTGATTCGCATGTTATGCTTTCAGATATGTGCCCTGAAGCGCATTTTAAAAGCCCTGATGAGCTTGGCGGAACGCCTGTGAGCTTAATGCTTTACGTTGCAGATGTAGATGCCGTATTTGCTAATGCGGTTGCCTTAGGTGGTAAAGAAATACGCCCAGTACATGACCAATTTTACGGTGATAGGGCCGGTACATTACAAGACCCATTTGGCCATGTATGGACAATAGGCACTCATAAAGAAGACCTCAGCGATGACGAGATTAGTCAACGCATGGTTGATCTGATCAGTAAAGAAGAAGACGCATAAATTACAGTGGCTGATATCTGATCTCATAGTTTTGAAAAATAGGTTTATATTTCATCTGAAAGACAGCTATGAGCGATTACCGGTCAGTCAGGGGAATTGGCTCTGGCTAAGCGATACTAAGAGGAAACTTTCCCCTTTTCCACATGTTTAAACAAGCTTCAGTAAGAATAATGTATATAGCTGGTAATAACTTACACTATTTGCTATTAGTATAAGTTCATAAAATAAGGACGTTTTCGCACTAAAATACGGAAAGCGTCCTCTGATAAAGCTGTTAGGCATTAAAAGGAGTTTGGAGTATGCCGTTAAATGAAATAACAATTCTATATACTGTGATAGCCTTTTTGTTTGGCTTGCTAATCAAATCCTTTTTACCAAATTATATGAAGAAAAAAGCGGAGAATTTAGCGACAAAAGAGGATATTAAAAATATCACAGAAAAAATTGAATCAGTACGTTCTAAAGTTGAAATTAATACTGATGCACACAAATCCTATGTAAGTGAAAGAAAATCGGCTTTGTTAAAATTTTATGATGAAATATCATCATTTCATTATGAACTTATGGCTGTAAATTTTGGTGATTTTCCAATGGATGGCGGTCAATCTCTTTATGATTATCAAACTAACTATTACAAGGCCGTCGCTGAAATACTTAAATCTTATCAGCGTTTGGTTATTTACTTTCCTAACGACTCTGTTTTACTTGAAAAAGCGAATGCAATTACAAATAACGTAATTGATTCTAGAACAATACTAAAGAGTCATTTTGGCTCAATAAAAATGACGAGCATCAAAGAGCATCAAGCATATAAAAACGTTTCGACTGATGGTATAGAGCCTTATGATCTTGCAGTAAATGAAGCTAATGTAGCAAATAAAAAATATTGGGGGTTAATGAAACCTTTAGCTAACTCTTATCGAGAGCTATACCAACACTATTTGTCTAACTTAAATGTTTATCTAAAAGAATCAGAAATCGATGCCTAAAAAGAGCCTCAATTCGCTCTCAAGTTCGCTCGGACAATTAACAATTGGTTATTGTTGCTGCGCTCAATATTTTAGCCCATTATTAATCGCTGTTTAGGAGAGCGTTATGTTTCTAGGAGAGTTACGAGTTGAATTGGATTATTGAGATATTCGTAGATAAGTCTGATCAAGCTAGACTGGTTGCCATACTGATATCCGCGGTAGTCGCAATTTTTGTTGTATTACTTAATCAATGGTTTGTATCAAGGCGTTCTAAGCGTGAGTTGCTGATTGAAAAAATTGAAGAGCTATTTTCAGCATCCAATGAATATGTTTCTGCATGCAGAGAATTGATGGACGCTCTATCGCAGCAAGATATTGTTCACCCAGAAAGATATTATGAATATCCTAGCGAGTCAGTTAATAAACTGAATGACTCAATTACCAAAATGCAAATGATTTGCGGTCTCTATTTCCGGGCCGAGAAGTTTTCACCAGATGACTTCTATATATGGCGCATGCCAATTTTAGAAATTGCTCATAAAGAAAAGTATCTTCCAGAGGGGAAAGGCCATATGGCCTATGAGGATTCTAAGGCTCATATTAGAACAAGTAGAGAAAAACTAGATGACCTATGTAAAAGGCTAATGCGAAAGCATGGGCATTAAAAACATAACAGGTTTGTCCATTTGCATTTTGCTGAAGCTCAGCTTTGAGCTGTGGTTTATATTTTATAATTATTTAAATAAGTATTCTGGAGTGTATTACGGCAATGGGAAAAAAAATTTCTGGAAGGACTGGTGCCACACTCGGTTTTGAATCAAGTGAAGATTTTTACAATAAACTTCTATGGGATGCTAAAAGGTTACAAGAGGAGTGGAATGTAGGTGATGCCACAAATTTTTTAACTACAGCTTGGCACCTCTTTCAAGACTGGGTGAAAAGCGACCAAAAAAATTCCATGAGTAGATTAAAGCGAAACCGTCGTAAGTTGCCTGTTCAGATGAATTTGGTACTTGATATTACTAGAGATCTGGTAAATGGTAGTAAACACTTTGAATTAGACCAAAAATCAACTGATAAGCGTAAGATTAGCGAGGTGCATGATGGACTAGAGGCAAGTTGGTTTTCATATTTATTTCATGAGGAAATAGCTGGTGTTACTGTTGAAGGAGGTTGGTATTTTAGTATAAGGGTTTTACATAATATTTTATTAGAATATTATGTATGGGTGTTTGATGATAGCCAATTACCAACAGAGTTCCCAGAAGCAATTTTAAACGCAATAAAGTACTGTAATATTCGACAAAGAGTAGCGGGGTCTGTTCCATCAATCTGGGCAGAATATGAATAATTAAAATCATAACATCAAAAATTCGAATAACAAGCTTAGCCTAATTGACATCGAGTTGTTTGCTAACACTTATTTTAGCCAGCGGTTATCTGTATTTTGTGCGAACATTTACCGACCGTTATTTGCACTCAAATAAAATAAAAGGGGTCAAATCTTGACTTCAGACATCAAGGGTCTAGATTTATAGTTTACTACTCATTGAGTGAATTACTATGTCTAGGCCGCTGCGAATAGAGTATAATAATAAAAGGGGTCAAATCTTGACTTCAGACATCAAGGGTCTAGATTTATAGTTTACTACTCATTGAGTGAATTACTATGTCTAGGCCGCTGCGAATAGAGTATGAAAATGCGTTTTATCATGTAATGAATCGAGGGAGAGGGCGCGAAAATATCTTTTTAAGTGATAACGACTTTAAGTATTTTTTACATTGTATTGAGCAAGCAAGTTTTCGCTTTAATATTGAAGTGCATTCATATTGTTTAATGACCAATCATTACCACCTGCTAATCAAAACCCCTGATGCAAATTTAGGCCGAGCCATGAAGCATATTAATGGCCTTTACACCCAATACTTTAATAGAGTACATAACACCGATGGTGCGCTGTTTCGAGGGCGCTACAAAGCGGTGCTGGTGGATGCTGATAACTATTTATTGCATGTTAGTCGGTATATTCATCGTAACCCAATTGAAACGAACATACCGTTGGTAGAAGAGCTTGCTAAGTATAAATGGTCTAGTTATCCAGCTTTCATTAGAAGGGGATCGACGCCTAAATGGCTCGTTCGAGACTTTATATTTTCGCTGCAAGGCAAAAAGCGTAAATATGCTGCTTATAAGCAATTTGTTGAATATGAAAACAATAAAGAAATAAGCGCTTTTTATAGTGCTAAAAAGTTATTGTCGGTTTTGGGTTGTGAGGACTTTATTGAAAACATAAAAGACTATATTGCTAAATCAGATAGCGAAAGAAAGCTTGTTAGTAAAAAACGCTCAGCAGATGATGTTATAGCTTACTTAGCTAAACACTTTAATGTTGAAGTTGATGAGATTATAACGGTTAAAAAGGGGCGAAAAGAGAAAAATTTACCACGCTGGTTTGCTATAAAATTATGCCAAGATTTAACGGGATTAAATTTGCAGGCATTAGCAGATGTTTTTAATGTTAAACACTATTCGGCGATATCAAAAACTGTCGGTAGATTAAATGCCTTAATGATTGAAGATAAGAAGGTTGAATTACAATTAGAAAAACTTCGGGATTGTTTGATGTCTGAAGTCAAGATTTGACCCCTTTTGGTTTTTTGGCATCTTTTAGATAAGGTCGAATGTCTGTAAATTGTTTATTTATCTAAACCTTAAAAGCAGATAGTAGAACTGTGGTATTTTAACGGTCGAAAATTTCAGAAGGTGTATAAATAGTGAAGTTGTGGCTTAAGGATGATTTGGACTCAAAAAAAACGCTTATTCAAAGAGCGATGCTATTTTCTGTGGTCACCTTAGTAATATTATTCTTGTTTCAACCTTTTGGCACGCACAGCGATACTATTTCCTATAAATATCTGCGTCTGTCTGGTTATGGTTTAGTGACTTTTTGTGCTTTATTGCTGGCTGGGTTCATAGAGATATTATTAAGCCGTAGACGGTTAAATAGCCACATTAGAAAAGGCCTTATTGCTACTTTGTATATTGGCTTTGTAGCGGTATTTAATCACAGTTATTTTGTGGTGGCCATATTAGGTGTTTGGCATTGGCAGAATCAATTGTTGTTTGTTTTTTATATTTTAGCCATTGGTTTGTTTCCGATTATTTTTATGTTTTTAGTTAATCGACATTCAGTTGCTATTACTCAGTCTCAGCCAATTGCCCTTGAGTCAAGCCAAGCGAAAAACGCTACGCTAACCTTAGAAAAACAAATAACCTTAAGAGGTGACAATAAAGATGACATTGTACAAGTCAGTTTGTCGCAGATTTTATTTATCAAATCTGCGGATAATTATTGTGAGCTTGGTATGCTCGAAGATGAAAATTGCAGTCGTAAGTTATTGCGCGGCTCGTTAACCAAACTGTTAAAACAGCTTCCAGCTGACGCTCAGGTGGTACGTTGTCATAGATCTTATGCAGTAAATCTTGGTTTAGTTAAGTTATGGCAAGGTAACGCCGGTGGTTTGCAATTGACTATGCAGGCTGGCGATTTGGTAGTGCCCGTCTCTAGAACCTATGTAGAAGCAACAAAAAAGGCCTTGTCATTCGCCCCTAAGGCTTGTTAATCACCGCAAATTTTTGTCACTAAACCCTAAATAATCAGCTTTAGCCCTAACTCATCGCCATGATGAATTGGGCTTGGCATGCTTAGCTCGAATTTTGAATTTCTTACTAAGCAGGTAACTATGAATCACACAATCAAATCACTAATATTATTAACCACCTTTATGTTCTGTCACTATTTTATGCGTGATTTTTGGGGCGAGAGTTGGAGCGAAGTATTACTTAACCTAGATCAACAAACTTATCTTTTACACACCTTGGCGAAATATCTATTTATCTACGGGCCACTTGTCTTAGTGGCGGTCTTATTATTTAAACAACACCCTTGGTATGACGTAATAGGTGTAAACGTGTCTGGCAGTCAGCACTACTTATTGGCAGCTGTAGCTTGTTGTTTGCCTATGACCTTAGGGTATGCATTCTTAAGTACCGAATTAGACCTCTCACTGCCTGGCATTATTACCGGCTCAGTATATGCTGGGTTGTTTGAAGAAATTATCTTTAGGGCAGCGTTATTTGGGGTGTTATTTCACTTTTGTCGTTGGGGATTTATTCCTGCCGCATTAATTAGCTCGGTTATTTTTGGTCTAGGGCATATTTACCAAGGGCATGATGTTATGTCTGTTGTTATGGCGCTAACCATCACAACTATCGCTGGAACATGGTTTGCGTGGTTATATTGTGAATGTGGATACCGCATTTGGTTTCCTATGTTTATGCATATTTTCATGAATGCAGCTTACGGTATATTTGGCATGTCAGGCGGCGCCGCTGGTGACCTAGAAGGCAACCTTTTCAAGGCCACTGCCATTATTCTAAGTATAATTTATGTGCATATACTGGTGCGTAAAGGGAAAATACGGGAAATAGCCTTTAAAACACTATGGCGCAACAATGGCGATGTTAATTCACAACCTCAATCAGAACTAACCACTCAAAACAGCTACTAGGAGAACCACTATGTTTGAATTATTTTTAGTTATGCTAGCCCTTACCTCACCGATTTTAATTATCATCTTTGTGCGTAATTATTTTAATTACAAATCTGAGGTCAATCAGAAGATATTAGCGCTGCAAAAAGACACAGATACCGAAGCGGTGAATAACATGCAGAAAAGGGTAGAGCAGCTGGCTAAAAGAGTGATAGTGCTTGAAAAAATAGTCACCGATAGCAAGTTTGAGTTGGGGCAGGAAATCAGCCAATTGTGATTGATGTAACAGACAACAATAAACGGCTCATGTTGAGCCGTTTTTTTGTTTAATAATTTAGTAACCTGGAGGAGCGCTATCTAACAAATAAACTTAGTTTCACGTTACAAAGTTTTATGGTCGGCTAATAGATAATGAGACATGCAAGATTTGCTTGCTGACAGTCGCAAAAACGGCAAGAGCGGCCGTACGTCATTCAGAACCATACGAGAACATTGTGCCAATGCCCGTCATTCGAAGTCACGTCAGTTAAACTGATTTTGCGATAAATTGTCAGTCTAGTTCGCATCTTAAAAGGGAAACTAACGCCCAAAACGGTCATAAACATTTATCACCTGACCGTTGAAAAAACAAACATAATGGACTTTGCCGCTAAGCTTGTAGTGTTTTTTAAAGCCAAAATCTTTAATTAAAAGCCAGAGGGGTCAAATCTTGACTTCACACATCAAGAATCATCAATGTCCGCTTCTACCACTTTGCCGATATTACGGCTGTGAGCGATAACCCTCAAGATTTCAAAAATGCTGTTTATATTTCATAGTGCCCTTAACTGGGAAGCAGTGAATTATATTGAGAGTGAGTCTACGTAAAAAATTTAGTTCTTAAAATATTTTCAAGTGAACCTTTTTGGAATAAGTACAAGGCGGTTTTCACAATAGATGTGTTCAATAACGTGACCCAAAGCGCTGTGACTTTTATTACCTTGCTAGGGTGATTGATTGCAGCCAATTCATAAATACAGTTAGGCGTTTAGTTGGTTGTCTACGTGATGAATAGAGTAAAGACACCGGCATTGGCTCGGCTTCAAATTGAGGTAGGACAGAAATTAGTAGGCCTTTCTTGATGAGGTTTTCTGCACCAATCGCGGGGAGTTGGGCAATGCCAAGCCCTGCTAAGCAAGCATCTAAATAAGCATCTGTGCCATTAACCGCTAGGCTACTTGGCATGGATTGTTGTTTTACCTTGTCGCCTTCCATGTATTCAAATTGGGCATCGAGATTACCAAGCGTATGAGAATATTCGATCAGTTTATGATTGGCTAATTCTGCAAGACTCTGTGGAATACCATATTTTTCAACATAGCTTGGCGACACACAATTTACGCTTCGGTACAGCGTTAATGGGCGAGCGATAAGGCTGCTATCGTCAAGATTACCCACTCGAATGACGCAATCAATGCTTTCTTTAATTATATCAACTCGATAATCTGCGCTGCTGATCTTTAGGCGTATGTTGGGGTATTTTTCGAGGAAGTCGGATAAATGCGGAATGACAACCGTTGTGGCAAAACGACTAGGCATGTCGACTCTGAGTACCCCGCGAACATCATCAGAGTTACGTTGGAACTGGCTTGCCAAAGCGTCTAACTCGGCGAGCAGTACTTGGCACTGTGGTAAGTAAGTCTCGCCGTCTTGAGTTAAGGTGACGCTGCGCGTGCTGCGATGAAAAAGCCGCGTGCCTAATTCACTTTCAAGCCCTTGAATAGCACTTGATACGCTTGACTTTGGCAGGCCAAGCGCGTCTGCTGCCTTGGTAAAGCTGCCAAATTGAGCAACCAATACAAAGCGCTGCATGGCTTCAAATTTGTCCACATCTTCTACCTTTGTTTGTTTTATCCGAACAATGTTATCACTTTTGTCATGTATATCGAACACAATAAATTATCTACTCTGTTCTACGTGGTCAGAGCCGCTATGGTTTAAGGTTTTAAAATTGTTACAGAATAGATTGGAGAGAGTGATGAATAAATTAGC
The DNA here is from genome assembly GCF_014163985.1 of Pseudoalteromonas sp. SR41-4. NCBI lineage: Bacteria > Pseudomonadati > Pseudomonadota > Gammaproteobacteria > Alteromonadales > Pseudoalteromonadaceae > Pseudoalteromonas > Pseudoalteromonas sp. SR41-4. The sequence continues at coordinate 31,337 of NZ_JACJEI010000027.1, forward strand.
AATTATTACTGGTGCTAGCCGTGGGTTAGGAAGAAACAGTGCTTTAGCGTTAGCTGACAAAGGCATAGACGTTATTTTTACTTATCACAATAATGTTCAAGCGGCACAAGATGTGATTGAAGAGATTCAACAAAAAGGCCAAAAAGCCTTTGCCCTTCAATTGGATACGCGCGATTTTGATGCCATTCCTGAATTTGTTAGTCAGGTTGACGGATTGTTGACCAATGAATTTGCACGAAGCGATTTCGATTATTTGTTAAATAACGCTGGCGTAGGTTTACGGGTAAGTGTTGAAGAAACCACTTATGAAGAGCTAGAAAATATGCTGGCAATCCATGTAAAGGGACCTTTCTTTTTAACGCAAGCATTATTACCGCATATTAAAGACGGCGGTCATATTCTCAATATTTCTTCAGGTTTGGCACGTTTTAGTATGCCAGGTTCAAGTGCCTACGCGATGGCCAAAGGTGCAGTCGAAGTCATGACACGCTATATGGCAAAAGAGTTCGCAAACCGACAAATTCGCGTAAATACCTTGGCACCCGGTGCTATTGCGACAGACTTTGGCGGTGGTAATGTGCGTGACAACCAACAAGTGAACCAAATGGTGGCATCTGTTACCGCTTAGGGTCGGGTTGGGGAGGCTGACGATATTGGTAAAGCCGTTGCCATGTTGCTTAGTGAAGACAGCGGCTGGATTACGGGACAGCGAATTGAAGCGTCTGGCGGTATGTTTCTTTAATTTTCAGCTAATATTAGTGCTCTGCCGCATTATTTTTTATAAGGATTCAAAGCTCTCTGCGTGAGGGCTTCATCGCTACTATAAAGCTCTTAATATATTGTCAGAATTAGTTAAACTCGAGCAGTGTTTACTGGCTCAGACTTGCTTTGACAGTTCAAGTTAAGACTTATTCACATAAATTACAGTGTTTTTTTTTAATCTGAATTTTGCTTTCGCTTTTTGTATTAACCCAGCCCTATTATTACAGGCTGGGCAGAAGGTAATTAAGGAAAGGTAATTTCAACTGTTGAGGCTTTATTCAATAGTGGTAATAAGGATTTTTCGCGTCTTAAGTCCTTTAACTCACGTTCTAATTGGCGTTGCTGTGTATTTAGCTCTTTACGCTGCGTTTGCGTGATGTTATTGCTGTTTAATTGCTGATTAAGTTCAGAGAGTTGTTGTTTTAGCTCGGTTATACGGTTATCAATTTCTATACGACGTTGTTGAATTTGATAACGGTCGTTACCTTCTTCCCACGCTTTTCGAAATGCACGACTGTTACATACACCGTTATACGAGACTCCGCGCATAGCAAGAGTAAAGCCGTTTTCAGGTTGACAATACACCGCTAAACCACTTTCGTAGCTACTTTTAAATTGTGCTATGTTTGGGGTAATATTGTAATCGTTACACGTCGCGATCTTTGTTATGCCATCGGCATAATCACCACCGTTTACGCCGTGTTCATAACCTAAACTTTGCCAATTAGCGACTTTACACTCATCTTGACTTAACGTTGTGCAGCCATTTAGTAGTGCTATACAACTTAATATAAATAAACGATTTGGCATAAACTTCCTGTTCTGTATCGGATTTACTGACATTTTAAATGATCTTTAGCATCGACATTTTTGTTTTGCCGATGCCTTATCTTACTTGCGATCGCTATAAAAAATACACATTTAAATATGTTATAGACTAATTTTATGTAACAAATCTAGTCGATACAAATTAAAACGTTGTACCCACCGATAATCCAAGTTGCCATGAGTCGACCGCTTGGTAATTACCAAGGGGTTTACTTAAATCAATATGTACGACGTTGTCATTACTAGAGCGCGATGAGAACAGACGAATACCTAAACCAACACTACTAAGCGTACTATCAGTGATATTAGGTGTTTGCACTTTGCCAGAGGCACGGCCAACATCGACAAAGCCCACAAAACCTACATCGGCAATTTGATATAAATTTATGTTTGGATATATACGTATCTCTGCGCTAGCTTGTATACTTTGTGTGCCATGTTGGTAGCTTTGTGGAAAGCCGCGCATACCTTCTTCACCACCTACAGCAAGTGGTTGTTCAGCGAATTCGGTATTTTGCCACTGTGCATTTATATGACCATATAAGGCAAATAAAGGGGAGAGACGCAGGTTAACTTGCCCTTTAGAAAATAAAGCGACACGATCTTCAAGTTCAGTACCAATTTTGGCATTTAAGCCGCCGCTAAATCTAAACAGGGTGGATGAATCGCTCGCCCAGGCTTTGTCGATCCCCGTTTCAACAATAAAGCCTTCACCGGGATTAATCATATCAGCACCAAATTTGGCGTTTAATTCCCAGCCAAGGTTAATATCTTCGCTGTGATTGATAAGGTCGATGTCTTGAAGTACGGTAAAATCATCTTGTATCCAGTGAACACCAAGCCAAGGTGTTGCAATGGTAAAGTTATTTAAGTTAGCGGGAAGCGGTGTGTTGGCAACTTGATCATAGCGGGTGTCTTGATAATCAATCCCCGTAAGCCAATGCGTTGTTGCGCTGCTGTCTTGTGACCATACGCCACCTACTGCAAGCTGCCCTTGTGTATCATCAGAAAAAAACTCAGAGCGAGTTTCGCCATTTTGATATATAGAGGTTTTTTGTTGTTGTGTTTTAGCATAATAACGTCTTAGAGCATCACTACTTCGTTGATAAAAAGGTTGTTGATAGTCAAACATAAAAACTTGTCCATCGTCATAGTCATCGGCTTGCAAGCTCAATGTCGCATGCGGTTGCCACGGCACAGGCATTTGCAGCATGGTATGATAACCGCTGCGTTCGTGATCTGTTTTATATTTTACTGATGCGCGTACGCCATAGCCTAAAAAGTTTTCTTCTTTAAAACCAATGCTGAACTTGTTATTGCCGCTGCTGCGACCAAAATCAATGGTTGGTAATAAACTCCAGGTGTCCCATGTTTCAACAATTACGGCTTGGTCATTGTTGTCATTACAGTTTGGCGTTGTGCTGATCTTTGCGTCGCGAATATATTTTTTCTTACGCAGGATACGCTCAGCTTCTCTTAATTGCGTGTCATCGACTTGTTCGCCTATCTGAAATGGTAACTGCTCATGAATAACTGCTTTACGAGTATCAATATGTAACCAATTAATAAAGCGATGTAAGGCTGTGGTTTCAGGTGAATGCGGATCAAAAATTGGATTGTTTTTGATAATTATTTCACCAAGCGGTGCATTTGGTTCAATGGTCGCAGGCTGGGGCTCAATAGCATTACAACTCGATATGGACTCGAGTGAGTTAGCAGTCTCTGCATTGCTACAGCAGCAGTAAAATAAACAGCTAGTTAAGATGATGCGTTTCATAAGTGCCTGAGTTTAATGACTGCGTTGAACATGAGTCTGTTCAGCGCAGTGTGGTAGTAATTTAAACTCAGCATAGAAGGCAATACTTAAGGAAAGCTTAACTTAAACTGAAAGTTTGATTAGCCAATCTAAAGCGGTTTTTTACTGCGAGGAGCGCCTAGTACAATCGCTATTTGGCAGACACATATCGACAAAAATCCACTTATGCCCAAAGCTCCGCCAAAATTACTAAGGTAAGGCACTAAATTATCAAACAAAATCGAAAAAATAACACTGGCAGAAAACAGCGTGTAAATACCAAAGCGTTTTGGTGCGCTCATGCCTATAAATGTGCCACCAAAAAAAATGCTGCTATATAGCTCTGCGTTGAACTCGGTGGTAAGTAAAATAAGGTAAGCGATAATAGCTAAAATTGCTGATGCTCTAATCGCATCTAGACGGTTATGCTTAGCTAAATAAAAGGTCAAAAACGCGCCAAGTAAAGCAAGTGTTACCGATGATAAACTCATGCCGCAAGCCCTTTAGCTAATACAAACAAAGCAACACTAATAAAGGCAATACTTCCTAATTTACCACCAAAGCCAGTAAACACTTTAGTCGTCAGTACGTATAAAATAGCCCCAATAAATGAAATAATTGCTAATTCCCAATAGGTATTAATCAACCCCTGAGAGCACATTCCAGCAAAACTACCAGCATAAACAGCTGCGTAAGGATGATTTGCATACTGTTTTGGAAAAGGAATAAAGCTGCCAATAAGTCCGGTTAGGCAAGATGCAATAACCGCAGGCACTGCAAATTGTGTATGAAGGGTAAAACAAGCAACACATCCACTAAAAAAAGCGATGTATTTTAGGAGAAAAAATTTAGTCATAGAGTCGGTGATTTTTCTTAACTGAAGTACTTAATATTGAGTGAAGTTAGTGCTAGCTTATTATGCTTGGCACTAACATTATGCAATTAATCAAGGTGCAATTAAACTAGATATTGCTCAAAAAATGCTAAAGTTCGTTGCCATGCAAGTTCTGCATTCGGTTTATCGTAACGGCCCGTTGAGTCATTATGAAAACCGTGATTGGCATCTTTATACATATACATTTTATGATCTACATTGAGACTTTTTAAATCGCGCTCATAGTCAGGCCATGTTGCATTTACGCGCTCATCAAGCTCGGCTAATTGGATCATTAACGGGGCTTTAATATTTTTGCGCAGAGCTTCGTTGGCGGGTGTGCCGTAAAATGGTACTCCGGCGCTTAATAATGATGAATCAACCGCAGCGAGGTAATTGACAATATAACCGCCAAAACAAAATCCAACGGCACCAAGTTTACCATTACTGAGTGGGTGTGATTTTAAATAGTGGGCTGCGGCAACAAAATCATTTTGAATTTTCTCTTTATCCATTGAGCTTTGCATGGCTCGCCCTTCGTCATCATTACCCGGATAACCACCTAGCGGAAATAGCGCATCGGGTGCAAAAGCGACAAAACCCGCTTTGGCTAAACGACGGGCCACATCTTTTACATAGGGGTTTAAGCCTCGGTTTTCATGCACCACTAAGACTACCGGGCGCTTGCCCTTTAATAGCGTTGGCACTACTAAATAACCTTGTCCTTTGTTATGACCATTGGGAGAATCAAAACTTTGGTAAGTTGCTTTAATTGATTCATCATTAAACGAAACTTGTTCGGCTAAGGCATAATTTGGTAATAACGCTGACGTGAGCACTGTCATTGAATAACCAAGGGCGACTAAGCCACCAAGTTTTTTCATAAACGTGCGTCTATCCATTTTGCCATGAGCGTATTCATCGTACCAATCAAAGGCTTCTTGAGGGATGTGATCTGAATGTGGGTTATTCATTGCAGTGCCTATATGTTATTGATTTAAGATTTAATAACATAGCTGAGAGAACTCAAAATGTATATTGCTGTATGATTAATATACCTAGCTAACTTCTTCACCGGCATGTTTTGCGGCTAATTCATCAAGTTCTGCGCAAGTGAAATCAAACCCCGCGCCATCGAATTGATAATTTACTTTAACGTCAAAACCACCATTAAGAAGTTTTGTTTTTAGCCGGGCGACAGGCCAATGCTTTAATTCGTTTAAAAAACGATTAGCGATTTGACCAGATTGAAAGCGATAGCGTATTTCTGAATTCATATAAAGTAAGTATAATTTGGGCTGTTAACTTCGCAGTTTGTGGATTTAGCCGATTTAGTCAAGTTTTTTGTTCTTTAACATGCTTGATAAGGTCAATTGTGCGCTTATTAGCATTGGTTTTCGTCTGCTTTTGCTTTAACGTAAGGGTCTGTCAGATAAAATAGTTTGCGAGAAGATTACAAGGTATGCCTAAGTACGGTATAAGAGTGTCATGAAAACGCCAAAACAGATTTTACCGTTAATAGAAGACGGTATCGTTGATGAAGTCATCAGCCAATTAATGAGTGGAAAAGAAGCCTCGGTTTATGTGGTTCGCTGTGGCGAGCATATTCGCTGTGCGAAAGTGTACAAAGATGTACAACACCGAAGTTTTAAACAAGCAGTAAAATACCAAGAAGGACGTAAAGTACGCAATAGTCGCCGCGGTCGTGCGATGGAAAAAGGCTCTAAGTTTGGTCGTAAAGAACAAGAAAACGTGTGGCAAAATGCGGAAGTAGATGCGCTTTTCACGCTTTCTCGGGTTGGCGTAAAGGTACCACAACCTCATGGTTGTTACGATGGTGTACTGATCATGGATTTAGTCACCGATAATGATGGTGATGTTGCGCCGCGTTTAAATGATGTGAGTTTAACTGCTGAGCAGGCAATTGAAGATCACGCGACTATGGTTCATTACATTCGCTTAATGCTATGTGCGGGTATTGTGCATGGTGATTTGTCTGAATTTAATGTGTTAGTAGATAGCTACGGTCCGGTGGTGATTGATTTACCGCAGGCAGTAAATGCGGCGGCGAATAACAATGCGCAAGAAATGTTTTTACGTGATGTACGCAACATGCGCTTGTATTACGGGCAGTACGCACCAGAAATACTCGATACGCGTTTTGGTGAAGAAATGTGGGCTTTGTATCAAGCGGGTGAATTAACAGCAGAAACTGTTCTTTACGGTGAGGTTGCAGATAACCATGCTGAGGCTGATGTTGATTCAGTGCTTGATGAAATCAAAGCTGCATTTGAGCAAATGCAAGAAAACCAAGAGCGAATAAAAGCAGCACAAGCACCTGAAGACGACTAAAGTTTATTAGCTTCATTATCGATTTTAAAGATGCGCGCTAACAGCATTAAATTCTGTTAGACTGCGCAGCCTTTAGCTACTCGCGGTGAGTTGCTTTAAATGACAGTTAGGAACGCAGGTGTCAAAATTTTTCTATCGTGGTAAGCCCGATATTATGGGTAAAAATAATCAAGGTACTTATCAGCCTAAACCGAAAGTAAAACCTGGTAGCGAAGAAAATCCGCTCGTTTTACAGGTGCAAAGCGCTGCACGTGAGCTTGAAATAAACGCTATTTTGATAGCTAATGATTTATTTGCAGATATTCGTGTTGATAGTACGCTTGCTGAAGATATTACTCCTTTAGATATTGTGCTTAATAAACCTGTTACTCAAGTTTTTGAAAAAACACCACAACGTAATGATCCATGTTCGTGTGGCAGTAATAAAAAATACAAAAAATGCTGTGGTTAAAATACCTTGTTTAGGTGTGTAAACTCAGGTTGGGGCTGGTGTTAGGAACTTAAAAAATCAGCTCCAGTGATATAAAACGGCAGTTGTATTTAAAAGCTATATATTCATTAGTTTGTGATAGCGTTATTTAATATAGCGCTCACTTAATCAGCGAAACGTGTATGAAATACAGTGATAATAAACTTCAACAACAAACGGCAAAAAACACCTTACAACACGTGTTTTCAGCTGTATTTGTAGTTACTCTGTTTTTAATAGTTACCTCGTATATTTATTTCTATCCTGAATTAGATAACAGTATTTTTTTTAATGGTGTCCTTACCGACGCAATTAACCTATTAATTGTGGTGGCTATTTTTATCATTGTCCAAAGGGCCAACTTATCAGTTTTTGCTTATGTTAATTTAAGCATCGGTTTATTATTGTGGTCGGCGGGTTTAACCTTTGATCTACTTGATGAAGTGCTGATCCAGCCTTTGTTTATTGGTATTTATGTTGAGGATGTTTTACGTACTGCAGGCATGTTGTTTACTTGTTATGGTTTAAAGCTAACTATAGGCGATTTAACAAGTGTGCAGCAGCAGTTATCAAAAGAGCTGATCACTGATTACTTAACCCAAATAGCGAACCGCCAATTCTTTTATCAATATATGCAAAAAAATCAATCAGCCCCGTATACAATTTTGCTTATTGATATCGATTTTTTTAAAGTGATTAATGATCAGTTTGGTCACGATAGGGGGGATCAAGTACTGATCGAATTATCATCTTTATATGCCAAAGCTTTACCGAATAATAGTGTCTTTGCACGTTTAGGTGGTGAAGAGTTTGCAATATACCTGCCCGGTGATAACCGACCAAAAGCCTGCGATTTAAGTGAGCAATTACTATCACTTGCACATACCATTGAACTTGCTGCTAATCGAACGGTAAGTGTAAGTATTGGTGTGTCATTTAAGGCCCCAGAAGAAGCGTTTAATGAGGTAGTTAAACGTGCTGATCAAGCCTTGTACAAAGCGAAAAATAGCGGCCGTAGCCAATATTACATTGCTTAATCCCTAAGCGATTGATTACAGTAAAATTTACAATTTTAATTGGGGGTTTTTACACTATCAGTTAAATTTATTTGCCTGTTCCTGTTAAATTTTATTAAAAAATGCTTATAAAACAATGTACTTATTAATTATGCAAGGCTGGTATTGAGCTTGCAATATGCTTATAAATATAACTTATAAGCACTACCAAGGTGATACTATGGCTGTTATGCAGCGCTTAAAGCAAAAAACACGACAATTTATTGATTCAAAGCATATGTTAACCAGCATAACGGCGGCTTCATTTTTAGAGTCAACAATAGTTCCTATTCCTCTTGAAGCAGTATTGGTGCCGTTGATGCAAGCGCGGCGTGAAAAGCTTTGGCTGATAGCCTTAATGGCGACTTTAGGCTGTATTATTGGGGCCTTGTTTGGTTACGCGCTTGGCTATTACTTGTTTGATGCGGTTGGCGATTGGGTGATCAATACCTTTTCAAATCCAGAGCAGTTTGAACACGTAGAACAACAAATGCAGCAGCAAGGTTTTTGGTTTGTAATAATGTTGGGGATAGTGCCAATCCCTTTTCAAATAGCTATGCTCGCAGCGGGTGCGACCAAATATTCATTAATAATGTTTTTAATTGCGACGACTATTGCCCGTTCAATTCGGTATTTTGGTCTGGCGCTGGTGGTGTATTATGCTGGCAATCAAGCAGAGCGAATTATTACAAAACATAAAACCAAAGCAATGCTTGGTTTGACTGTTTTGGTGTTAGTTATTTGGTGGTTAACAACGGTAATATAGCCGCCAAGTGACGGCTATATTTGTTTAGTTTACTTAACATCGCCATGGATAAGTGAATGTACTTGGCGCCAATCCACCAGTTTAAAATTTTGTGGTTGCTGTGGCATACGATTGTAGCCATCTTGCACTATTAATACGCCAAGAGGGTAGCCAGGCAGCGGTTTAGCTGTAACGGTTAAGCCATCGGTTTCTGACACGCCATCAATACCGTTATTTAAGTTTGCAAGAATATTAAACTTACTGACAAACTCAAGGGTAGGGTGTTTTTCACCTTTATTTATGCGATACACGACATAACTATCGTCACCTTGGCTAGATACCACTAATAAGCGCTCGTCTTTACCATGATAAATCTCCATACCTTCTACATCATCAACTAGCATTTCATTCACGGATTGCAATAAAATAGGCGCTTGCTGTGAATCAGGCTCTGCTTGGATAAACCAAATACCAGCGTCTTCCTCACCGGCAAAAAGTTCCCCATTTTTATCGTCACTACTACAGCCTTCTGGTTGGCTAGGTAGATTAAATTCGCGCACCAGTTTGCCCGAGACTTGTTGCTGTTGGCTGGTTATTTTATATTGCTGATATAACCCTGATTTATCATTCACAAATACATAGTCACCTGATTTCGATGAATACATGCATAAGCCATAAATCTCACTCAAATTGGTAGCGACGCTACCTAAGTGGTGTACGCTGTTTTGTATGTCGACAGTGAACAAACTAATGCTATTTTCACTACGGTTACTGGCTGCAATTAGAGTGTGAGTTGGGTTGTTGATATTACTACTTTGACGAACGTCAACATTGTTAACTCTACCTACGTCAAGGCTTTGAATTTGCTCTCCAGCTAAGTTATAGATCATCAGTCCGCGACGTTTATCGGTGCCAATGATCAAGCTTTTAGCGGCGTCGGTTGGATGCACCCAGATGGCTGGATCGTCTGCGGCATCACCAAATGCTGCAACTGGTGTCGTTTGCACTTTTGCATACACATGTGCTGTTTTTGCAGTGGTGGTGTTGGTTTTTGTCGTACTGGTGATTGGGTCTAAAATTAACTGGCTGCTGCGGTACGCGCCACTTTCATCGTCATACATAATGGCTTGAGCAGTAGTGGCGTTATTATCAATTACCACAGAACCAATACTGAGATCTCCAGAGACACGCCACTTTTGTTGTATACCTTGCTCTGGATTATATCGGTATAGGGTGTTATTGCTGCTGCTAGTAAACCAGAGGCTGCCATCAGTGCTGGTGGTTAATGCGCCAATACCGCTGGCCAGTTCACCAAAGGGAGCAACCATGGTAAGAGGTTGTTTACTCGCTGAAGATTCTGCATTGGCGTTCATTTGCCAAATGCCAAGTTCTTCTTCACTGATAAATAATTGTTGGCTTACATCATTAACCGCACAACCCGCAGCTTCATTTACACCGGCAAATTCTCGGACCGCAATGTTAGTGGTTTGCTCTGTGGCAAAGTTATAAATTAAGGTTTCGCGCATTAAGCCGCGAACATCAGCAACAAAAGCAGAAATACTCCCCGTATTGTGATTGTTAAATAGGCAGACCGCTTCAGGTTTTGCTTGTGGTGCAACAATCGATGTGTGCTCCGTTAGCTGCCAGTTGCCGCTACTTTTAGTTAGGGTGAAAACGGCAACCAGATCACGTTCGTTATCAATACTGGTCACTAAAAAGCGATTATCGCCAATAGTACGCACTGACAGAGTTTCAAAGCTACCCGCGTTAAGTACTTCGCTATGTTGTTTATTTTGCTCTACTACAATTAAGCCTTGGCTTTCACTGGCTAGTAACCATGCATCATCAAAAAGCCAAGCAGCTTGCGATCCTTGAGCATTATTTTGTTGCCAAAATGGTGCGCTGTTAAGCTTTAGTGTAGTTTGGCTTGGTTGAGTGGAATTAACATCTTGGCTGCTGCAAGCGCCTAATGTTGCTGTGAGTGTTAATATGCTCAGTGCATAAGCAAGTGGTTTAAGTGTTGGCACGAGTAAAGTCCTAAGTTAGCCATGTATGCGATGCAAGCTAAATAACTTTTATGACAAAACCGTGACAAAAGAAAGACTTCTGCAGTGAGAGTAAAGCTATTTAGGTTTCCTTTCATTCAATGCTTTTTATTTTATCTGTCTGTTTTTATTGGTTTTAATTTTTAATTGTTAGTTTTAAAATGACCCATTAGGGCATCGCTTTCATGCTGAGCTGATGTGACCCTAAGCATGATATAGCGGTTATTTTTCTGTGATGGTGGTGTGTATTTCTGTTTTCATTTGCGCTAATGCTTGCAGCACGGAACGTTGCCAAATAGCTTTAAATGCCTTACTAAATAAATATAAGAAGAGCAAAGGCATGATAAATAATTTGATGATTAGTAACGACACTAAGTTTAAAAATTCAATAAATAAGCCCTCTAAAGAATTAGCCATATCTGTAATGCCAGTGGTAACGGTATCAACGACTTTGCTAATTAAATTGCCAGAATTACCTGCTAGTTGGTCGTTATAATCATGCAGCTGTTGTTGCAGTTGAGCTTTCTGTTGATATAACGCGGCGAACTGATTGTTGATAGATGCTTGTTGTTGCTTTAACTCGCGTTGTTTTTGCAGTAATTGTTTAGCCTCGGGAAGCTCTGTTAAGGTGAGTTTTTCGGCTAAACTGCGGGTCGTTTGAATGGCGTCAATTTGCTTATTTAATTGCTCAAGCTGCTGTTGGTTATCTGTAATAATTGCTTTTAATTGTTGTTGCTGAACGGCAATAAGTTCGAGTTCATCGAGAGTTGTTTGCTTGTCACTGTTAATTTTTGCGCTCAGTTGTGCTGATAGTGTGGAGGTTGCATTAGCCTGTACGCTAAGTGTGTCAACGGTCTTTTCAACATATTGATTTTGATAATTAATTTCTTCATCTAGAAAGGCTTGGCTGGCAAGCCCAGTTGCAAGTACTACAAATGGAATTAAAAACCGCACTAAAATCAGGCTAGCGAGTAACTTACCTTTAAGCTGTTTTAAATACCCAAAATAATCACAGACTAAATAACTAATGACGCTGGCGGTAAACAAGGTGCTAAAAAATACCCCTGATGAAATAGTAAATAAAATCCGCTGGATAAACAGTGAGCCTAATGATATGCGCATCGCATCGGCAATGTATTCGGCTAAATCGTTCACCGGATCAAGCAATTGTGCAGGCGCTATGCTGGCTATACCAATACCGACTTCAGCCGACTGCAATAAAGAAATAATGCCGTTAACACTGCGCGCAGAAGCATAAACTAATGATGACTGCACTAAGGTTTGGTCAAGAAAATCCATGACATAGCTGTTAAATTGCTCTGACCAGCAAAGTATAATAAGAATAATTAAAGCAATGTATTTAGCTGTACATACTGAACGGCTCCGCATTTTTATCCTTTAAAAATTAGCTATTTAGTTCATTTTTATTAATGGTAACAATTCGTTGTGGGAATGGAATTTCAATATCCGCACCTTGAATCGCACTATATACACCACCGTTTACGGCCAGCTTGGTTTCAATTATTTTCGTCGTCGGCACCCAGTAGCGGTAACTAATAGTTACTCCACTTTCAGCAAACCGTTCAATGCCAACTTGTGATAGCGGTTCATTTGCGACTAACTCATGGTCTTTCAATACGTTTTCTATAAGCTCTATAGCATGCTCAGCACTGGCATTATAGGCAATATCAATTTCACCTTTGACCAATGAATAATTAAATGAGTTATGCAGTATTTCGCCAACGATGTGTTTGTTAGGAATAGTAATTTCGACTTTTTCTTCATTGATCAAAATGGTGTAACCTAGCTCAATGGTTTTTACTTGGCCGCTGACATTTTTAACTTCAATCGTGTCACCAACGATAAAGGGGCGGGTGGCAATAATAGCCAAGCCTGCGCCATAATTTGATAACATCCCTTGCAATGCTAAACCAGCACCAAGAGAAGCTGCACCAATTGCAGCGACAAAAGGTGTGACACTTATGCCAATTTTACCTAGCGCAATAATAATGAACATAACGATAAACAATACTTTCACTACATTACTGACAAAATTAGTGAGAGTAATATCAATATTATTACGCGCCATTAAAGCGGCAATCATCTTAGATATTTTTTGTGCCACCCACAAACCAAAAATCAAGATCAACAATGCGCCAACTAATTGCATGCTGTACTTAACGAGGTACTCACTGATCATGGTGTAGTATTTTTCAACTTGTTGGATTTCTGTACTGATCATCTATTATCCATAAATAAAGTGGTTAAACTATTTCATCATAGCAGAGCTTGACTCAAAAAAGGATAAAGTAATGGTACGATTAAAGCGGTAAGTAATGCGCTCAGTGCCATTGCCACTGAAGCAAATGCACCAATACGCGGATGCTCAACAAGTGCGGCGGCGGTGCCTATTGCATGAAATGCAGTACCAATCGCAACGCCTTGTGCCTGATGGTTATAAATGCCCACCTGACGAAGAATAAGTAGCGCGAACAAAGCACCTAATAAGCCGATAAAAATCACCATCGCAGCTGCCAACGAAGCAATGCCTCCGAGTGAATCAGTCACTAATAGAGTAATGGGAGTAGTGACCGATAAAGCGGCAACAGATGCTGCTAATTGTGCAGGCACATTAAATGCGGCACTGAGTAAGGTTGCAACCACAGTGGCATTGACTATGCCCAAACTACAGCAGCCAACAATCAGCAGGAGATTTCTTCGTATATGCACAAATTGTTGATATAGCGGTAATGCAAGCGCAACAATGGCAGGCTCCAGTAAATAGCTTAATAACCGGCTATGGCTGGCAAATTGCGAGTAGGGCAGTGAAAAACTCACTAGTAATATGGCTATAAGCGTAATAGTGATAAAAACGGGATTAGTCAGCGCTTTTAATAAAGGATTGTTAATGGTTGTATTGAGCTTCCTTAATCCTAAAAACAGCGTGATAATTACAGGAATACTTAACCACCATAGATCAATCATGTTCAATCCTGCCTTTAAATACACTGATCACCGTTGCGATAAGCAGTAAGCTGGTCAATGGCACCAAAATGAAAACTGCACTGAGAAATTGCCATTGCAGGGCGATGATCTCAAGGTGTTCGATAAAACCAACTCCAGCAGGGATGAAAAAAAGCGGCATGACATTTAATAATGGCTTAGCACAGGGAGTTAAGTGATGCTCTTTAACTACGTTTGTTAAAAGTAACGTAAGTAGCATTAGCATCGCTAAGAGGGGGGCTGGAAAGCTGCCTTGCAGCCAGTGCATGATTATTTTTGCTATCGCCAAACAACCCAAAATCAAACAGCTGCTGAGTAAATAAGGGAAGATTTTTTTAAGCACTTGGGGTCGGGGATCCATTGATTATTTACTCACTACAGGTCGTATTATACTTCATCATATTTGCTTGTTGAAAACTATGCGACTTATTGCTTAGCGTTGATATTAAGTGAATTTGTTACCAACGTTTACTATTTTGATACTCAATGTTATCGGCGCCTTTGGCTTTTGCAATGGCCTTTTTTGTATTGCTGTTAATAAGCAGACGAATTTGGCTAATGGTTTCTTTTGCTAAAATTTGTCTTCTTGGAGTGTTAAAACTTTGTTGAGTAACGCGTTTTATTGCCGCTAAAGTATCCGGTGAGCGAGCTAATAAGGTATTGATCATTGCTAAACAGCGTTGTTTTGGATCCGCATTTACTTCGGTTATTAACCCTAATTGCAGCGCTTTATCAGCACTAATAGGATCTGCATGACTGGCAAGCCACATGGCATCGTCACGTTTTAGTAAGCTAGGTAGTACAACATTTGCACCCATATCAGGGCATAGTCCCCAGCGCGCTTCCATAATGGCTAATTTAGCATCTGGGTGCACAATCCGATAATCAGCCCCAAGAGCTATTTGCAGGCCACCACCAAAGCAATTACCTTGGACGACTGCGAATACCGGCACACTTAGTGATTGCCAACCCAGCACAACTTGCTGCGCTAAATTACAGTTACCCGGCAACCATTTAAATAGCAACTTGGCAATATTTATGGGACTTTTCATAACGGCAGCAACATCCAGTCCAGCACAAAAATGCTCACCATCACCTTGAATAACGACAGCGCGGATAGTCGGGTCTTTTTTAATTTTTTTAATAATACTTGTCAGCTGTTTGAACATGACAAAATTCAACGCATTTTGTTTATCTTTTCGGGATAATGTAACGAAGGCGATTGCCTGTTGTGTTTCAAAGTTAATCATGTCAACTCCTCTGACCTGTTTCAGTTTAGCTTACGAGTTAATTGAATTGATGTAAAGCGTGGCTTTTTTGAAAAACAAGCTGTTTTAGAGTCAGTTATTATTAACTTGAGATACAAATGATTACAAATTGGTCTATATTTTTAATCGAGTGGCTTGTTATATAATCAGCCAATAATAGCCTCTGAACGTAACTTGACGTTTAAGGATAATTTAAATACATACATAAAGGTAGTTGCGCAGCTACCAAGGAGATAAACCATGCTAAAAAGGTTCACGCCTAGCATTTTAGGAACTTACATGTCATTAGCGATCAAAGGGGTAGTTGGTACAACATTAATCGCTTTTTTAGCTGGTTGTTCAGATGATAACGCTACCAAACAAGTCGCTCCACCTCCCGCGGTTTCAGTATTTAATGTTGTTACCCAAGAGGTGGGGAATTATCGAGAGTTTGTTGCTCGCACGGAAGCTCATCAGGAAGTAAAAATTCGCGCTCGTGTTGAGGGGGAATTAATTGAACGTCATTTTGATGAAGGCTCATTTGTTGAAAAAGGACAGTTATTACTAAGAATTGACCCAAGTGAATACCAATCCTCTGTTGCTGAAATTGAAGCAGACTTAAAAAGTAAACTTGCTGGTGAAGATGGTGCGTCTCGTGATTTAAAACGCGGTAAAGAAGTTGCTGCACAAGGGTTTATTTCACAATCTGATTTAGATAAATTAACCACTAAATATGAGCAAGCCGCTGCTGCTGTTATTTCTGCAAAGGCCAGCCTTGAAAAAGCAAAATTAAATCTAAGTTACACCGAGATAAAAGCGCCGTTTGCAGGGCGTATCGGTAAGGTTAATTATGACGTAGGCAACATTGTTAGCCCTTCCTCAAATGAATTGGCGGAATTGACTGATGTGGATCCAATTTATGTTAATTTCCAGGTCGAAGAAGGCGATTACATTAGTTATCGTCAAAAACATCAAGATAGTGCTAATAACCCTCAAAATGTACCAATAGATTTATCCCTGCGTTTGCCAAATAACTCGGACTTAGGATCAAAAGGGCAGTTAGATTTTGCCGATACGAAAATTGATCGCAGTACTGGCACTGTTGAATTAAGAGCTACATTCGCTAATCCACAGAACATTATAATGCCAGGCTTATTTGTCACCTTAATTGTTGAAAGTAAAGATAAGCAACTGCAAGCACTTATTCCTCAAGCTGCAGTACAAGAAAATCAACAAGGTAAATTTGTATTAGTAGTGGGTGAAGATAATAAAGTTGCAACGCGTATTGTGCAATTAGGACGGCGTATCAATGCGATGTGGGTCGTTAAATCGGGTCTTGAAGAAGGTGAGCAAGTGATTGTTGAAGGTTTACAAAAAGTACGTCAAGGGGTCGAAGTTAAACCAGTCGAAAAAAAGGTCGATCACACCACAGGTACAATTTCTAGCCAACCAGACGCTGCAAACTAAAGGAAACGCACATGATAAGTAAAACGTTTATCGCGCGGCCTAAATTTGCCCTAGTCATTTCGATAGTGATTACGCTAGCGGGTTTGATTTCCATGGGTTTGCTGCCAGTTAATATGTATCCCGAGATTACTCCACCGCAAATACAGATCACCGCAGTTTACCCAGGTGCCAGTGCGCAAATAGTGGAAGAGTCAGTGGTCAGGCCCATTGAAGAGCAAGTCAATGGTGTCAAAGATATGATGTATATCGAGTCCAGCTCCAGTAATAATGGCACGGCTACGATTACGGTATACTTTAAGGTGGGCACGGATACTGATATTGCTCAAGTAAATGTGCAAAACCGTGTTGCCTTAGCTGAACCGGGGTTACCCAGCGAAGTAACCCGCCAAGGTGTATCGGTTAAGAAAAAATCCAGTTCAATGTTATTGGGTATTAACTTGTATTCTAGCCAAGCAAACATTGATGCCATTTTTTTAAGTAACTATGCAACAAACTACTTAACTGAACCGCTGGGCCGAATTAAAGGCGTGGCATCGGCTGAAGTTATGGGTGAGAAAACCTACTCAATGCGATTGTGGTTACGCCCAGATAAAATGGCGGCGTTAGGGCTGACAGTAGGCGAAGTTAGGGCGGCATTACAAGAGCAGAACACTATAGTTGCAGCTGGTAAGTTAGGTGCGGCACCGAGCTCACCAAGTCAGCAGTTTGAATATTCAATTCAGGCTAAAGGGCGTTTAAAAACTCCAGATGAATTTGGCCAAACAATTATTCGTGCTAATCAAGATGGTAACTTTGTACGTTTGACTGATATTGCTCGCATTGAACTTGGCTCAGCAGATTACAGCACTACAGCTAAGTTAAACCAGCAAGATACTGCTTTTATAGTTATTTACCAATTAACAGATGCCAATGCAACGCAAGTGGCAAGTGATGTTAAAGCCACCATGGTAGAGCTTGCTAAGCAATTACCAGATGGTGTTGAATACTCAATACCATACGATACGACAGAGTTTATCAATCGCTCAATCGAAGAAGTGATTGTTACATTATTTCAAGCTGTTGGCCTGGTTGTTTTAGTGGTGTTTTTGTTTTTACAAAATTGGCGCGCGACACTTATTCCAACTATTGCCATTCCAGTATCGTTGGTGGGCACGTTTGCTTTTATGATGGCTATGGGTTACTCAATTAACTTAATCACCTTATTTGGTTTAGTGCTAGCGATCGGTATTGTGGTAGATGATGCAATTATTGTAATTGAGAATGTTGAGCGGATCCTCAAAGAAGAAAAGCTGCCGATTAAAGAGGCTGTCACTAAAGCGATGGAGCAAGTAACCGGGCCTATAATTGCGACCACCCTAGTTTTATTAGCTGTATTTGTGCCAGTAGGCTTCATGCCAGGTATTACTGGGGAGCTTTATAAGCAGTTTTCTGTAACGATTTCGTTTGCGGTATTAATTTCGTCCGTTAACGCATTAACCCTAAGCCCAGCTTTATGTGCCTTATTGTTAACTGAAAAGTCAATGAAACCGATAAAATGGCTAGCGCCAGTTGAAAAAGGCATTGTTAAATCAACCTCCATCTATTCTAAAATTATCCACTTTATTCTAAAACGCTCAGCGAGAATGGCTATTTTTGCCTTAGTTATTTTTGTAGCGGCAGGTTGGCTTGCTAAAAGCGTTCCAACAGGCTTTGTCCCAGCCGAAGACCAAGGCTTTGTATTTGTAGATGTGCAATTACCAGATGCGGCGGCTTCGGGACGCACTGTTGATGTGATGCATAAAATAGGTGATATTATTAAACAAGAACCAGCTGCAACCGATTTTATTGCTGTATCCGGTTTTTCTTTGATTGGCGGGGCGGGTTCAAATAATGCTTTAGGTATTGTTATTTTAAAAGACTGGGAAGAACGCACTAGTACTGAACTTGGCTTAAAGTCAGTGATTGGTCGTTTGATGGGAAAAATGTGGGCTATGCCTGATGCGCAGATAATGGTATTTAACCCGCCGCCAATTCCTGGTTTGGGTAATAGCGCTGGTTTTGAGTTTCGTCTGCAAGACAGTGAAGGCCGAGATCCTATTGAGTTGGCACAAGTACTTAATGGGCTGGTATATGAAGCGAACCAACATCCAAGCTTGAGTAATGTGTACAGTACTTTTAGAGCAAATGTACCGCAGTACTTTTTAGAGATAGATCGCAATAAAGCTAAAGCTCAAGGGGTTGCATTAAGTGACATATTCTTAACGCTGCAAGCCCAGCTCGGTTCATTATATATTAACGATTTCAATCAGTTTAGCCGTACTTACAAAGTAATCATGCAAGCTGAGAGTGAGTTCCGTAAAAATCCCTCAGACTTGCAGCATTATTTTGTGCGTAACAATGAAGGCGACATGGTGCCATTAACGACACTTGCTAAACTTGAACCAATTCTTGGGCCAACAACCCTCAAGCACTTCAATTTATATCGTAGTGCGAGTATTAGTGGTCAAGCAGCTGCGGGGTTCTCAAGTGGTGATGCAATAGCTGCCATGGAAGAGCTAGCTAAGCAGTTACCTAATGGCTATGTATTTGAATGGGCAGGGCAATCTAAACAAGAAATTGAAGCTGGCAATATGGCACCGTTGCTATTTGCTTTGGCCGTTCTATTTGTTTACTTGTTCTTGGTTGCACAATATGAAAGTTGGACGATCCCTTTTTCAGTTATAGCAGCGATTCCACTGGCAATGTTTGGTGCAATGTTAGCGTTATACGTTTTGGGTATAGAAAATAATATTTATGCGCAAGTGGGGTTAGTACTGCTTATCGGTATGTCGACCAAAACTGCAATTTTGATTGTAGAATTTGCGATGGAAGAACGCCTTGCAGGTAAGAGTATTTTTGATGCGGCTCTTAGTGCAGCTAAAATGAGGTTTCGTGCGGTATTAATGACGGCTCTTTCATTTGTATTAGGTGTATTACCGTTAGTATTTGCAACTGGCGCTGGAGCGGGAAGCCGTGTATCGCTGGGTGTCACTGTGCTAGCCGGCATGTTAGCAGCGACTATATTGGGTACTTTGTTGGTGCCGTTATTTTATAGTTTGGTGCAGTCAATGCGCGAAAAAATAAAGGGTACAGCGACTTCGTAAGCGTAAAATAAGCTTTGTATAAAAAAAGTCAGGGAAACCTGGCTTTTTTTTGTCAAAAATTTGCTGAGGTTTGATACTATATCTGGCATTAGCATCATGAAAGGTTTATGGCAATGACAGGACCCCGTTTATACAGTGAAGAAGAAGTAACGCATCAAGCTTACGATATCTTTTTAGAGTTAGCCCCAGATAACCTTAGTGAGCAAGATGTTGATGATTTTAACCAGCATCGAGAAGAGCTTGGCTTTATTGAAGAAGGCGAGCCTGATGATCAATGGCAAGATTTTGTTGCATTAGAAATAGAGCCAGAATTATTTATTCAGGTGTTAGTGGGACTTGAATTCGATAATCAAGATATTCTATTTGCTAAAATTTTGATTAGCCGTGATAAAGATGCGCCGTTTTGTCATATATTATGGAAAGATAGCGAATAATCTAGATGCAGTATCTTAGTGAAAACAGCCTTGTTTTAAATATCAACACAGTGAGCGAACAGTGATTAGGATACTGCTGTTGTTGGGCTGCCTGCTTAGCTTTAAAGTCTGGGCAGTTGATCCTTTTGAAGACTTTCATGAGTATGGTCAACTCTCAGATGAAGAGATCCATAAAATCCATCAAGGCGAACTATTATACGGGGATACTGAATTTGGACTTATTGTTAGTCGCGGTAATACTAACTCGACCAGTTTTAAGTTCAAAGGTAACTTATATCAAGACCTTGATAAATGGCGTAATCAATTCAAAATAGATAGTTTATATAAACGTGATCGTAACGATGCTACTGGTAATGATGAAGTCTCGGCAAACCGTATATTTTTCTCTGCGCAGGGCAACTATAAAGTTGGGGTAAAAAACGCCTCATTCTTTATGTATGGTGATTATGAAGAAGATGAATTCAGTGGTCTTGAGTTTAAAAGTACGCTTGCGGCAGGTTATGGTAACCGTTTGTATCAAGGGGTAAAAAACCAAGTTGATTTTGATATAGGGCCTGGTTTATACCGCTCGGTGGCGCAAGATGATGCTGAGCTTGAAGATGAGCAAGACAAAACCAAAACCGGCTATTTATTACGTTTAGCACTGCAGTGGGAGCGTACGGTCTCGACTCGAACACGTTTCAATCAAGATTTAAGTATTGAGCAATCATTGTCAGGATTAAACTCACGATTAAAGTCAGAAACATCATTGATCAGCCAAGTGATGGGTGCTATATCATTAAAGTTTACTTATTTATATCGTTATAATTCTAAGCCGGAAGACGACAAGTTAAAGTTTGATTCAGAACTAAGTGCGACATTAGTTTATAGTTTTTAATATTTTAGAGAGTGTTATGTATCAGCATAAGCAATTTGCACTGTTCATTTTTGTTATTCTAAGCTGGATTGCCAGCTTTGTTGGTTTAGCTTGGTATTTAATTGGTGCCGATATGCCGTTAATGGTATTTGCAGCGATTTTAGTGCTGGTGGGTTTTTTGTTCCATGGTTTAACCATTAAAGTTGATGACAGCCAAATTAGCTGGGGTTTTGGTCCTGGTGTGTTTGGTGATAAGTTGCAGCTAGTGGATATTATTGAAGCTAAAGCAGTAGAAAATTCTTTTCGTCATGGTATTGGCTTACGTATTACCCATGATGGTTGGGTATACACAGTGTCAGGATTTAGCGCAGTACAGCTAACTTTAAAAGATGGTAGCCAATATCGCTTGGGAACTAACGACCAAGATGGTTTACTGGCAGCGTTGGCGGGTAAGATAAGCGAGCCAATAGCAGAGCCGACACTCGTTTGATTAAATTATAGATATAAAAAAAGCGCAGTAGCGCTTTTTTTATTGTCGGTTTAAGTCGATATTAGTGATCGTGACCACAGCCGCCATCACCATGAACATGGCCATGCTCTAGTTCGTCTGCTGTTGCATCACGCACTTCAAGTATTTCTACATCAAAGTTTAAAGTGATGCCAGCGAGTGGGTTATTACCATCAACAATTACATCTTCTTCTTGAATATCAATGATCATTACAGATTGATCGCCGTCATCTGTTGAGGCACGAAATTGCATACCAACTTCAATTTCCATACCTTCAAACATCGACTTTGGTACTGCTTGCATCAGATCATCATGGCGTTCGCCATAACCTTGCTCTGGTGGCACAGTAACACTGAGTGTGTCGCCCGCTTTTTTACCTTGTAGGGCATCTTCTAGGCCTTGAATTAAGTAACCGGTACCAACGATAAAGATTAGTGGCTCACCATCAAATGAGTTATCGATAGAGTTTTTGTCATTATCCATGACTGAATAATGCATTTTTACCACTTTATTTGTTGCAACGATCATAGTCACTCCTATTTATTCGTCTTCGAGAGAGTAGGGTAGAGGAAGGATTGATAGCTCTACCGTTGGGGCATGTTTTGCACGCAGTAACTGACTAGGTTCACTGTCGTTTGGCAACACAACAAGGCCAAATAAGGTTTTACTTTGTTGATTGTAGGCTTGGCTTATTAATTTGCCAGCACGACGCCAGTTTTCACCCATTTGGGTTTCAAGCTCTGGCTCTGCTAATTCTCCATCGCTGTGCCCTGATACGATATACATAGCGCGTTTATTTTTACCAAGGTATTTCATGCGGGCAACGGTTTCTTGGCCTGTGTAACAGCCTTTACGAAAGCTTACTCCACCGATTGCTTGCAGGTTAACCATTTGTGGTACGTATTCACCGAGTGCCGCTTCATTGAGCTCAGGCTCACCCGCTAAAATACTATGTTGGTGCCACAGCGCGTCGTTTTCAAGGGCGATAACCTCATCAGGCAGTGAAAATTCATCATTAACCATCAGTAAAATGCGGTTTTTTGCTAATTTTAGTGCTTTACCATGACTAAAATCGCAAGCGCTATCTTGCTCATTAAAATGAATGTTCAACGCATTTAAGGTTGCAGCTAGATCATCACCGATTAAACCAATTAACTTGCTGGTAGCAGCTTGTATTTCAACTTTTGAAAACACCGCATACTTTTTTAATTCCGTTAAAGATTGAGTGGTTTCAACCGCTGATGCTGCTAAATAGTAACTATCCTGATAAGCAAATAACTTTGCTACACTCCATAATTTACCTTTGGCATTACAGTGCCCAGCCCATAAGAAGTTGGTTTGGTTGAGCTTATTAATATCTTGGGTAATTTGGCCATGAAGGTAGGCGAGTTTATCAACACCGCTAATGCGGATCAGCTGATGTGATAAAGGGCATGCGTGTACTGTTGACATAAAAACCTGCTTTACAATAAATGTAGGCGCGTATAATACCGTAGTTAGCGCTGCTGGTATAGATGCATAAATAGCTGTTTATTCAGGTGCAATTTGTTAAACTGCTAAGCAACTTAGTACGAGGTAAAAAATGACTGAAATTCACAATAAAGCGCGTATCCGCTGGGCTTGTCGCCGCGGCATGTTAGAACTAGATGTGTTATTTATGCCATTTGTAGATGAGGCATTTGATTCGTTATCTGTACAGCAGCAAGCTGTTCTTCAACGTTTGCTAGAAGCGGATGATCCCGATCTATTTGCGTGGTTTATGGGCCATCAAGAATGTAAAGATCCTGAGCTTAAACAGATGGTACAACTGATTTTAGACCGAGTTCGTGTATAGGTTTAGGGTTACTAATAATGTTCCAGACCACAGGCCTTTTGTGGTCTACTTTAGCTTGTTCGCAGTGTGTTATAGCTTATTTTTAACTAGCATATTAGCGCAATTTATTTGTGTCGCCAGTAGTACTGTTTTTGGCTATGTGAGTTGGCACTGGTATAAAAAATCCCATCCTCAGCAAGGCGTTTTTATATTAGATTCTACGCAATGTCGTTTTGAAAATAATACGCTAAAAATAAATGGCCATATCAGTAACAAAAGCCGTGTTTATCAAAGCAGTGTTTGGTTATATATTAATGGCTTTGCAAGCTCCCACTGGCTGATTATTAATGCCAGCGGGGTTGATGAACTGAGTTTTGTGCGCTTGAAACGTCTTACTTTGGCTGCTCGTCATGAGCAAGCGGAGTTAAAATAGTGGGCGTTGGATTATCATTTAACTGTGGGTAGTCAATCGTATAATGCAAGCCTCTGCTTTCTTTTCGCTCCATTGCACTGCGAATTATAAGCTCTGCTACTTGTACTAAATTACGCAGTTCAAGCAAGTTATTCGAAACGCGGAAGTTTGCATAATAATCACGAATTTCTTGCTGTAGTAATTCAACTCGGTGTAACGCACGTTCTAGGCGTTTAGTTGAACGCACAATGCCAACATAGTCCCACATAAATAGTCTTAGTTCATGCCAATTATGGGTGATCACCACTTCTTCATCTGAGTTAGTTACGCGGCTTTCATCCCACATCGGCAGCACTTTTAATGCTGGACTATGTTGTATTTTTGCTAAAATATCTTTTGCTGCGGCGTGCGCGAACACAATGCACTCTAGTAATGAATTACTGGCCATGCGATTAGCGCCATGTAGCCCCGTATAAGCGACTTCGCCTACCGCATATAAGTTATCTAGATCGGTCTTGCCGTTAAAGTCAGTCATTACTCCACCACAGGTATAATGTGCCGCAGGAACCACTGGAATTGGATCTTTAGTGATATCGAGCCCGACACTCAAGCATTTTGCATAAATGGTCGGGAAATGCTCAATAATAAAGTCTTTATCTTTATGACTGATATCTAAATACACACAGTTAGCACCTAGGCGCTTCATCTCAAAATCGATAGCGCGGGCAACAATATCGCGTGGTGCGAGCTCTTCACGCTCGTCAAAGTCTTTCATGAATCGTGTGCCGTCAGGGCGCTTTAAATAAGCACCTTCACCGCGCATCGCTTCGGTGATCAGAAAGTTTTGTAGCTCTGGGTGATATAAACTGGTCGGGTGGAATTGGTTAAATTCCATATTAGCTACTCTACAACCTGCCCGCCAAGCCATGGCGATACCATCACCACTGGATACATCAGGGTTGGATGTGTAAAGGTATACTTTACTGGCACCACCGGTTGCTAAGGCTACAAACTTAGCTGAAATTGTTTCGACTTTCTTTGCCGCTCGGTTCCACATATATACGCCATGGATATGTTTACCGTTTTGGCCTAATTTTTTATCACCAATTAAATCTATTGCGTTGTATTGTTCTAATAAGGTGATTTCTGGGTGCGCTTGTACTTGGCTTATTAGCGTTGTTTGCACTGCTCGGCCGGTAGCATCTGCAGCGTGCAAAATTCGACGATGGCTATGGCCGCCTTCACGGGTTAAATGAAAGCGCTCTTTGCCTTTGCTATCAAACTCCATATCAAAAGGCACGCCTTGCTCGATTAGCCATTGCAAGCAATCATGGGCATTACTAGCGGTGTATTGCACGGCGGCTTTGTCACATAAACCACCACCGGCATCTAAGGTGTCTTGTACGTGAGATTCAATGCTGTCATTCTTTTTATCAAACACGGCAGCAATGCCGCCTTGTGCATAAAGTGTGGAACCTTCCGTCAATTCACCTTTACTGATCACGGTAACTTTACAGTGATTAGCTAAAGATAATGCTAATGAGAGGCCAGCTGCGCCGCTGCCAATAATAGCGACATCCGTGATATGGTGTTTATTTTGGTTCATGTCCGTGGTCTTTGCGGTTACAATGCCCAGATACTAATGTATAAACAGTAATGAGCAAATAATAATATTATGATAGGCGTATATGTATCATATTTGGCGCGACACTATTAGTGATTTTCAACTTTCGCCAACATATTTATATGCTATTTTATAAAAAAATAATATTAAACAGAACTTTTCATTCATGCAGCAGTCAGAGTATTTGTAAACAATGGCAGGATATGAATGACAAGCAATAATCAGACAGAGGAGTACCGGCTCGAATGAGCGAGCAGGATTTGGATTTAGCGCTAGTAAAAAGGGTCCAGCAGGGCGATAAAAATGCCTTCAATCTTTTAGTAAAGAAGTATCAGAACAAAATAGCCGGTTTGATTTCACGTTATGTATCAAATCAAGGCGATATTGCTGATGTTGCTCAAGAAGCTTTTATTAAAGCATACCGCGCACTTCCAAACTTTAGAGGGGACAGTGCCTTTTATACTTGGTTATACCGTATCGCCGTTAATTGTGCTAAAAATTACTTAGTGGCTCAGGGCCGCAAACCGCCAGCAAATGATATAGATGCTGACGATGCAGAGTTTTATGAAGGGTCTGATGCAATGCGTTCAAATGCATCCCCTGAAAACTTGCTACTAAGCGAAGAAGTTCGCGCAGTGATTTTTAACACCATTGATAGTTTGCCTGAAGATCTTAAAACCGCGATCACTCTACGAGAAATCGAAGGGATGAGCTATGAAGAAATAGCCGTGGTGATGGATTGCCCAGTCGGGACGGTGCGTTCGCGTATTTTCCGTGCCCGTGAAGCAATAGATAACAAATTAAACCCATTAATAGGCGAGTCTTAATATGACAAAAGCACACGTTAACAAGTTGGATAATCAGCATCTATCCGCATTACTTGACGGCGAACAATCATTAACTGATGAGGTTATTGCCCAGCAAGATGCGGCAACCTTAGGACGTTATGCGCTAATAGGTGACGTAATGCGTGCTGAGTCAGAAGATGCTTTCGTCTTTGATATAAGCGATAGTGTTGCGCAAGCGCTGGAAAGTGAACCAGTTTATGCTGATTTCACACAATCTGCGTCACAACCTGCACCATTGGCTGCCACGGGCACCGATAACGTAGTGGCGTTTAACTGGCGCAAACCAGTTGCACAACTTGCAATTGCAGCAAGTGTTGCCATGTTTGCAATTGTTGGTGTACAAACATTGCCACAAGGTGAAAACTCTCCTAGCAATGAAATTCCGATGTTACAAACAACACCAGTAACAGGAATGGCATCACCAGTTAGCTATTCGTCAGAACCCGCTTTACAAAATGCAGAGCAAGGTTTGCGTGAGTTACAGCAACAGCGTATTGGCGCGTTAGTATTAGAACATCAACGCCAAGCACGAGTTGCATATTCATTAGAAAAAGCTCACACTGAGGCGCAAGCCGAAGAGGAAAAAAACTAATTAAATGAAAGTAATTACTTTTATTTTGTCGTTGGTATTAATGGCTCCAGCCTTTGCTGACGACGAAAACCCCGCAAAAGAGCTTCTGCTCAAAATGGCTGACGCCGTTCATAATCGTAACTTTGACGCATCATTTGTGGTCGTCAAAGGGAAGACAATGGAACCATATCGTTGGTTGCATGCAAAACAAGGTAATACAGAACTCGAGCATTTGAGCTTACTCAATGGCGCAGGCCTTGAAATGGTTCGTATTGATGATCAAGTTACTTATTTTGAGCCACAGTCTGAACCTTATTCAATAGATACTGATTCTATAGCAGGCCCAATCCCAGAAGTGTTATTCAAAGATGTTGAGCGTTTAAGCCAACATTACGATTTTGTGCTCGGTGGTAAAGGCCGTATTGCAGGACGTGCTGCCCAGCTTGTGCGTATCGAATCAAAAGACGAATATAAGTTTAATTATTGGCTGTGGCTTGATGCAGAGTCATCGCTATTACTAAAATCTGCTTATGTTAATCATGCCGGTGAGATGTTAGAACAACTACAGTTAACTCATATTAGTGTAACCGAAGAGCCCGCTGCGTTATTACTTGAAATGCTAAATCGTAAGTTTCCAACGCCATTACCAGCAGCGGCAATTACTCAACAAGAAGCAAGTACAGAAAGTAATAATTGGCAAATAGGCTGGTTACCGGAGGGGTTTAGTTTGTTAAAATCAGACCGTCATAAGCTTGATTTGAACAATGAACTGACGGATTATTATTTATACTCAGATGGTTTTGTCGAAATTTCAGTGTTTGTACAAAGACCATTACCTGGTCGCAGGCCAAGCGGTGCATTGTCATCCGGTGCCACGACAGTATATGTGCATAATAGCGGTAGTTTTGATGTGTCAGTGGTGGGGAATATTCCAGCAATGACTGCAAAAGCAATTGCTGAATCGGTTGCAAGACCCTTGTAATATAAGCTGATAATGATAGAACAAACCCTTACAGTGGTGTCGATTCAAGGCGCCACTGCGCATTTAGAAGCCCAACAAAAGCAAGCCTGTGAAGGGTGCAACGGCCGTTGTGGTTCTCAAATATTTAGTAAGTTATTTGGCACTGCTAAAAAAACCTTCCCCTATCGCTTTGAAATCCCTGTTGTGGTTGGGCAAAAAGTAACCCTAGCACTGGATGATAGCCACATGGTAAAGCATGCTTTTGCAGTGTATATGTTGCCTTTGGTATTAAGTCTGGTATTTGCGTTAGTGGCTGCTGAGGTTTTTTCTGTGCCTGAATGGTTGCAAATCATTGCCGCTATAGGTGGTGGTTTTACTGGCTTTGGCATTGCTAAAAGCCGAGTGAAAAGCCTAAAGCATGATGTTAAAGTAATAAAAATTCACCCAATTAGCCTCCCTTTAACTCAAATAGATGGTGATTGAAGCCAATTAAATGTAAAATTGCGGCTTTATACACTCAGTCCATTAAAATAGAAGTTTAGAATCCAGTTTATGAAGCATATCCGTAATTTTTCGATCATCGCCCATATTGACCACGGTAAATCGACCCTTTCAGATCGTTTGATCCAAGTTTGTGGTGGTTTAACAGACCGCGAAATGCAAAAGCAAGTATTGGATTCAATGGATATTGAGCGCGAGCGTGGTATCACCATTAAAGCGCAAAGTGTAACTCTAAATTATAAAGCCAACGACGGTGAAACTTACCAACTTAACTTTATCGACACCCCGGGACACGTTGACTTTACTTATGAAGTATCGCGCTCGCTGGCAGCGTGTGAAGGTGCATTATTAGTTGTTGATGCCGGTCAAGGTGTTGAAGCGCAAACTCTAGCGAATTGTTACACTGCCATCGAAATGAATTTAGAAGTAATTCCGGTATTAAACAAAATCGATTTACCACAAGCTGATCCACTTCGTGTAGCCGAAGAAATTGAAGATATTATTGGTATCGATGCCCTAGATGCCGTGCAATGTAGCGCTAAAACAGGTGTGGGTATTGCCGAAGTTCTTGAAATGATTGTTAAGGACGTACCGCCACCAGTGGGTGATAAAGACAAACCGCTACAGGCGCTTATCATTGACTCATGGTTTGACCCGTATCAAGGTGTTGTATCGCTGGTGCGTATTAAGCACGGTGAATTAAGAACGGGCGACAAGATAAAAATTATGTCGAACGAGCATATACACACTGCAGATCAGGTTGGTGTTTTTACACCAAAGCAAACCAACACCGGTATTTTAAGAACTGGTGAGGTAGGTTTTGTTATTGCGGGTATTAAAGAAATACATGGTGCGCCAGTAGGTGACACTATTACCCATCAAAAAAATGCAGCACCTGAGCGCTTACCGGGCTTTCAAAAAATTAAACCACAAGTTTATGCCGGTATGTTTCCAATTGCCTCGGATGAGTATGAATCTTTCCGTGATGCGCTTAATAAACTTAGCTTAAATGATGCGTCGTTGTTCTTCGAACCAGAAAATTCAACAGCACTTGGCTTTGGCTTTCGCTGTGGTTTCTTGGGCATGTTGCACATGGAAATCATTCAAGAGCGTTTAGAGCGTGAATATGATATTGACTTAATTACCACCGCACCAACGGTAATTTATGAAGTTGTAACTAAAGAGGGTACGATTCAGATTGATAACCCATCTGATTTACCTGCTGTAAACGATATTTTAGAAATTCGTGAGCCCGTTGTTGAAGCTAATATTCTTGTACCACAAGAGTACTTAGGTAGCGTTATTACGCTTTGTATTGAAAAGCGTGGTATGCAAACTAAGATGAACTATCACGGTAAGCAAGTCGCTGTTACTTATGAACTGCCAATGGCAGAAGTGGTGATGGACTTTTTCGATAAGTTAAAGTCAACCAGTCGTGGTTTTGCCTCGCTGGATTATAACTTTAAGCACTTTCAAACATCAGACATGGTGCGCGTTGATATATTAATCAATGGTGAGCGCGTTGATGCGCTTGCGATTATTGTTCACAGAGACAGCGCGCAATCGCGTGGTCGTCAATTAGCTGATGCGTTGAAAGAACTTATCCCTCGTCAAATGTTTGATATAGCAATTCAAGCGGCAATTGGCGCGCATGTTATTGCTCGTACCACTGTTAAGCAATTACGTAAAAACGTAATTGCGAAGTGTTATGGTGGCGACGTGAGTCGTAAGAAAAAGCTACTTCAAAAGCAAAAAGATGGTAAAAAACGTATGAAGCAACTAGGCAATGTTGAAGTGCCTCAAGAAGCATTTTTAGCGATTCTTAAAGTTGGTAAGTAAGTTTCTTAACCAAATTACGTAAGATAAAGGATTTAATGCATGGCAGGTTATTTTTCAATATTTTTAGTTTTGTTAACTCTAGGCTCAGGCTTAATTTGGTTAATTGACCATTTTATGTTTGCACCAAAAAGGCAGCAACGCTTAGATCTTGCGCAAAGCTCTGCTGGCGGCGAGCTTGATGAAGAAACTGCAGCATTAATTGCGCCAGAACCGACGATTACTGAAACGGCAAAATCAATTTTTCCGATGATTGCGGCTATTACGATTTTTAGATCGTTTATATTCGAGCCGTTTCAAATACCATCAGGTTCAATGATGCCGACACTATTAGTTGGCGATTTTATCTTAGTACAGAAATATTCGTATGGCGTGAAAGACCCTGTTTGGCGCACTCAATTAGTTGATGTCGCAGAGCCTGAACGTGGTGATATTGTGGTATTTAAATACCCATTAGACGAACGTATTGATTATATTAAACGTGCGATTGGTTTACCGGGTGATAAAATCGTTTACCGCGATAAGCGTTTATACATTCAGCCAAATTGCGAGCAAGGACAAACACAACAAGGTGACTTATTGTGTAATGAATTTAATAAAATTGATATGGAGATCATTAATCGCGATGAATTTAAGCAAGGCTCTATGGATTTAGTCCGGTTAGATGAAAATTTGACTACGCTAAAACATAATATTTTAATTAACCCTGAAGCGCTGGAAATGAAAGGGCGTTACTATCAACAACCGGGTACACGTTCTGATGAATGGGTAGTGCCGGCTGATCATTATTTTATGATGGGTGATAACCGCGATAACAGCCAAGATAGTCGCGTATGGGGCTTTGTGCCAAAAGAAAACTTGGTGGGTAAAGCTGTCTTTATATGGATGAGTTTTGAATTTGAGAATGGCCCAGATGACATTTTACCAGGCTGGGTTCCAACTGGTGTTCGTTTTGAACGCCTAGGTAATATTCAGTAACAATGAAAAAAAATGTAACAGAGTTATATAGCAAAATAGGGTATACCTTTATTGATCAAGTATTGCTTGAGCAGGCGATGACCCATCGCAGCCATAAAGGACAACACAATGAACGCTTAGAGTTTTTGGGCGATTCCATTTTAAGCTTTGTCATTGCCAATGCTTTATATAGTAAGTTCCCCAAAGCGCGTGAAGGCGATCTTAGCCGCATGCGTTCAACGCTTGTGCGTGGACAAACCTTAGCTGAATTTGGTTTAGAGTTTGGCCTAGGTGATTACTTACGCTTAGGGCCGGGTGAACTTAAAAGTGGTGGTTTTAGACGTGAATCAACTTTAGCTGATGCGGTTGAAGCAATTATTGGTGCGGTATTTTTAGATGCTGGCATTGATGTTTGTGGAGACTTGATTTTGGCGTGGTACGAATCTCGCCTTGATGCCATTTCGCCAGGTTTAAACCAAAAAGATCCTAAAACATTACTACAAGAATACTTACAAGCCCGCAAATTACCTTTGCCAGGCTATACTGTAGTAGATACTAAAGGTCAGGCACACAATCAAACGTTCACGGTTGAATGTATTGTTGAAGGTATGGATAGCATCATCTCAGTTGGCAGTTCTCGTCGTAAAGCTGAACAAAAAGCCGCTGAAAAAGCGTTGAAGATACTTAAAAATGAATCTTGATACATTGATCCAACCGCACACGCGTGATTTAGATACTTTTTGTGGCATGGTCGCTATTGTTGGCCGCCCAAACGTTGGTAAATCTACCTTGCTTAATGAAATTATTGAGCAGAAAGTAAGTATTACCTCGCGTAAACCGCAAACCACACGCCACCGTATTATGGGTATTCATACTGTAGGTAAGCACCAAGCCGTGTATGTTGATACACCAGGCCTGCATGTTGAAGAAAAGCGTGCCATTAACCGTTTAATGAACCGTGCTGCTTCAAGTTCATTAGGTGATGTTGAGCTAGTTATTTTTGTTGTTGAAGGTACTCATTGGAATGCTGACGATGAAATGGTGCTTAACAAAGTAAAGCAAAATGGCAAACCAGTATTACTTGTGATGAACAAAATTGATCAAGTAAAAGACCGTGACCTTGTGCTACCGCATATGAAGTGGTTAGGCGAAAAGTTTGATTTTGTTGGCATTATGCCAGTATCTGCGACTCAAGGTAAAAATATCAACCTGATCAAAGATGAAGTAACTAAGCGTTTACCACCGTGTGAATTTTACTTCCCTGAAGATTACGTAACAGATCGTTCAATGCGCTTTATGGCAGCCGAAGTGATCCGTGAAAAGTTGATGCGCTTTATGGGTGAGGAGCTTCCTTACTCAGTTACCGTTGAAATTGAGCAGTTTAAATGGCAAGAAAATGGCATTTGGCATATCAATGGCTTGATTTTAGTTGAGCGTGAAACGCAAAAACGTATGGTTATTGGTAATAAAGGCGAAAAGCTTAAAGTGATTGGCCGCGAAGCCCGTAAAGATCTCGAAGAAATGCTTGATAATAAAGTGTTTTTAGAACTTTGGGTGAAGGTTAAATCAGGTTGGGCTGACGACGAGAGAGCACTTCGCAGTTTAGGCTATGGTGAAGATTAATAGCCTAAGCGATATTTATGGATAGCGACTTCTACACGGCATATTTATTACACCGACGTCCTTTTAGTGACTCACAAGTAATGCTTGATATGTTAGTAGAAGGCGTTGGCCAGTTGCGCATGCTGGCGCGAATTAGCGGTCGCCAAGCAACAAAATACAAAGCTCAGTTACAACCCTTCCAAGCTTTACTGGTAAATTATACCGGTAAACACGACCTGAAATATATCCAACGATTTGAACTACATGGCACGCAATCCACACTAGTTGGGGATCAGCTTTATTGTGGGTTTTATCTAAATGAACTAACCAACCGCATTGTACCAATTAATGAACCAATTGATCATGCCTATCAATTGTATAAAACTCACCTACAACAGCTTAACCAGCACCCTAACTTACAAGCTGTATTACGTTCTTATGAATTTCAATTATTAGAATTATTAGGCTATGGCGTTGACTTTAGTTTTGATGCCGCAGGCGATCCAATTTCGGCAGAGCAAACGTATAGTTACTTTGCTGAATACGGCTTTGTTGCCCAAGAAAATCAAGGCAGTGGCTTTTCTGGCGCGCAGTTAAATGCAATTGCAGCTCATGACTTTAGTGCGCCGGATGTGTTATATATGGCAAAACAATTAAGTCGTCATTTAATGAAGCCTTTATTAGGCAAAAAACCATTAAAAAGTCGCGAGCTGTTTATATCCAAATAGTTTGGGTATTCACCAACAATCTTAATACGGTATTTTTAACCGTTATTTTTACAGGTAAAAAAATGAAAGATATTCTTTTGGGTATAAACGTTGATCATATTGCTACCTTACGCCAAGCTCGGGGTACAAGTTACCCAGATCCAGCACATGCTGCGAGTGTTGCTGAGCATGCTGGCGCTGATGGGATCACTATTCATTTACGTGAAGACCGTCGTCACATTCAAGATCGTGACGTGTATGTGATGGCTAAAACAATCCAAACACGAATGAACCTTGAAATAGCGGTTACAGATGAAATGATTGATATTGCTTTAGATGTTAAGCCAGCTTATGTTTGCTTAGTACCAGAAAAACGCGAAGAGTTGACCACCGAAGGCGGTTTAGACGTTGTTGGTAATCTAGATAAGATTAAAGCCGCGACAGCAAAATTAACTGACGCCGGTATTAAAGTATCGTTATTTATCGATGCAGACAAAGCACAACTAGATGCAGCTAAAGCCTGTAATGCCCCTTATGTTGAAATTCATACTGGCGCTTATGCGGATGCGCAAACTGATACCGAGATACAAAAACAACTTGAGCATATTCATCAAGGTGTAAAGTATGCAGCAAGTTTGGGTTTGATAGTAAACGCCGGCCACGGTCTTCATTATCATAACGTGAAACCGATTGCTGCTATGAAAGAGATTTACGAACTAAACATTGGTCACGCAATTATAGCGCGTGCAGCCATAGATGGATTAGATAAAGCAGTACGTGACATGAAGCGACTAATGCTAGAAGCGAGAGCTTAATTTTAACTTCTCTTAAAATGCAAAAAACGACTCAAAAGAGTCGTTTTTTATTATTTGTATCTAACTGGATTAACAGTTAGTTTCTTTAGCGTTAACGCCTTCTTTTACTTCTTCACAGGCGTCTTCTACTTTGTTTTGTACGTCGGTTACAGCTTCATCGATGCGTTCACCGGCCTCTTCTGCATGATTGTCTTCACAACCCATGATAAAAAAACTAGCGAATAAAGCGATCACAGCAGTTTTAATAGTTGTCGATTTCATAATGTAATTCCTTGTAAAATTAATAAATGTGTTGTTATTTAAAATAAATTGTTATCACTTAGGGACATTGCCGCGCAACGCACCTGAAACGAGTGAAATAACTAACAATACAATAAAGATAAAAAAGATAATCTTAGCAATTCCTGCTGCGGCACCTGCGATACCACCAAAACCTAACACTGCAGCAATAAGCGCAATAACTAAAAATGTAATTGTCCAGCGTAACATTGTCGTCTCCTTGGTTTGTTAATTTGTTCAGAGTAAATAATGCCAGTTACATGCCATGTGTTTAAATCCTTTATTATCAATAGGATAGTGTTTATTTTATTTATTTTCATGAATTAGGTGGGAATTATTTACAGCTTTATCTGTAACTTATACTCGGCGTCCTGAAAAATAAATATTTCAGTATGATTTTTTGGTAAGACCAATTTCATGTTGAGTGCTTTTTCATTAATTTAACAGTTGTTGAGTAGTTCGGTTGGTAAGTTATTAAGGTGCAGATTAGATTTCACTTATAAGTTATAGCTATATTCAGTATTTTTATCATCTATATCCTATTAAATTATAGTAAAAAGCAGTGTGTTAACTTTGCTGAAGATATGTTAGCTTTATATTAATTGGTTTTACCAATTTACAAAGTGTTGGACTTGGTCTGTTTCTTTGATATGATTATCGCATAAATATTTAAATAAAGTGATTTTTTACCTATCTTTCGGGTGGGTAAGAATACTCAGGGGGGGGCAGAATGGATATAGGTCAATTACTTGCTACTGCAGCAAACTTAATGCTCACTGGGATGGTGGGAGTTTTCGTTTTTCTTTCGTTGTTGATTGCAGCAATTACCGCTATGTCTAAATTAGCGAGCCGCTTTGAACAGCCGGTTGTAATGCCAACGCGCACACCATCGATCAAAGCACCCGGTGTACCAAGTGAACACATCGCTGCGATAAGTGCTGCCATAGCTCAGTACAAAAATAAACAAAAACTATAAGGGATGACTTGTGGCTAAATTAAAATTAACAGAATTAGTACT
The DNA here is from genome assembly GCF_014163985.1 of Pseudoalteromonas sp. SR41-4. Taxonomy (NCBI): domain Bacteria; kingdom Pseudomonadati; phylum Pseudomonadota; class Gammaproteobacteria; order Alteromonadales; family Pseudoalteromonadaceae; genus Pseudoalteromonas; species Pseudoalteromonas sp. SR41-4. The sequence continues at coordinate 66,844 of NZ_JACJEI010000027.1, forward strand.
TAGAGACGCGCATCAATCATTATTAGCAACGCGTATGCGTTTGGATGACATGCTACCGATTGCACAAAAATTAGATGATGCAGGTTACTGGTCGATCGAATCATGGGGTGGGGCTACTTTTGATTCATGCATTCGTTATTTGGGTGAAGATCCTTGGGAGCGTATTCGTGCTCTTAAAAAAGCTATGCCAAATACTAAACAGCAAATGTTATTACGTGGTCAAAACCTTTTAGGCTATCGTCATTATGCAGATGATGTTGTTGAAAAATTTGTAGAGCGAGCGCACAAAAATGGTGTTGATGTGTTTCGTATTTTTGATGCGATGAACGATGTTCGTAATCTTGAAACGGCTATTAAAGCTGCGATTAAAGTTGGCGCACATGCACAAGGTACAATTTCGTACACAGTAAGCCCGGTTCATACACTTGATATGTGGTTAACGCTTGCCAAGCAGCTTGAAGAGTTAGGCTGTCATTCAATTTGTATTAAAGATATGGCTGGTTTGCTTAAACCATACGATGCAGAAGAGTTAATCAAAGCGTTAAAAGAAACAGTCTCTATCCCAATTGCAATGCAGTGTCATGCCACAACAGGTTTAAGTACTGCTACTTACCAAAAAGCGATTGATGCAGGTATTGATATGCTTGATACCGCAATTTCATCAATGAGTATGACTTACGGACACAGCGCAACTGAAACGATTGTATCGATTGTTGAAGGTACTGAACGTGATACTGAGCTGGATTTAAATCAACTCGAAGAGATTGCTGCTTATTTCCGCGATGTTCGTAAAAAATATGCCGCGTTTGAAGGCAGCTTAAAAGGTGTTGATGGCCGTATTTTATTAGCGCAAGTGCCTGGTGGCATGTTAACTAATATGGAAAACCAGCTTAAAGAGCAAGGTGCTGCGGATAAATTGAATGAAGTATTACTTGAGATCCCACGTGTACGTGAAGACTTAGGTTATTTACCGTTAGTTACACCAACATCACAAATTGTTGGTACACAAGCAGTATTAAATATATTGACGGGCGAGCGTTATAAAACTATCACCAAAGAAACTGCCGGAGTGCTAAAAGGTGAGTATGGCGTAACTCCTGCGCCGATGAATAAAGAATTACAAGAGCGCGTACTTAATGGCGCAGAAGTCATTACTTGCCGCCCAGCTGATTTATTGCAACCAGAACTAGAAATACTTCAAGCTGAGTTATTAAAAGAAGCAAAAGAGCAAGGCTTAAGCTTAGCGGATGAGCAGATTGATGACGTTTTAACGTATGCATTATTCCCACAAATTGGGTTGAAATTCATTAAAAATCGTAATAACCCAGATGCTTTCGAAGCTGTACCAAGTGCTGAATCTGCTAATAAAGAACAACCAGTTAGCAATAAAAAAAGTAACAGCAACACAGTAAAAGCAGAGCAGTACAGCGTAAAAGTAGATGGTAAAGTTTATGATGTAGTGGTTGCACAAGGCGGTGAGCTTAAAGAAGTAACACTTAAAGATAGTGAGCATATTCCACAATCGGCGTCAGTTGCTTCCGGCGAAACACTTAACGCTCCACTTGCTGGTAACATCTTTAAAATCAAGGTGAAAGCGGGTCAAACGGTAAATGAAGGCGATGTAGTGATCATCATGGAAGCGATGAAAATGGAAACTGAAATTCGTGCAACCCACACCGGTACTATTGCTGAAATTCTTGTTGCTGAAGGTGATTCAGTGGCAACGGGTGACGCTATGATAGCACTAGCTTAGGAGCTCAGAGGATGGAAGCATTATTAAACCTCTGGCAAGCAACAGGTATTGCTAATTTTACATTTCCTGCGCTTATTATGATCGCAGTAGGGTGTTTATTGTTGTATCTGGCAATTGCGCGCAACTTTGAGCCGTTATTATTATTACCAATTGGCTTTGGGGCAATATTAACAAATATCCCCGTAGCGGGCTTATCAGACCCCGGTGGTTTGCTGTATTACGTTTATCATATTGGGATTGATACCGGTGTATTCCCATTATTAATATTTATGGGTGTTGGTGCACTCACTGATTTTAGTGCCTTGATAGCTAATCCTCGTATGTTATTGCTAGGTGCTGCAGCTCAGTTTGGTATTTTTGCAACCTTGTTTGGCGCAATTTTACTAAACTATGTACCAGGTTTTGAGTTTTCTTTACAAGATGCGTCAGCAATTGCGATTATAGGTGGTGCAGATGGCCCGACGGCAATCTTCTTAGCCTCAAAACTTGCTCCTGATTTATTGGGTGCTATCGCCGTAGCTGCATACTCATATATGGCGTTGGTGCCAATTATTCAGCCGCCAATTATGCGGGCTTTAACCACACCAGAAGAACGTAAAATTCAAATGCCACAGTTACGCACCGTATCAAAAAAGGAAAAAATTATTTTTCCGTTAATGGTATTGAGTTTAACGATTTTGTTTTTACCTGCAGCAACGCCACTGGTAGGCATGTTCTGTTTAGGAAACTTGATGCGAGAGTCTGGTGTGGTTGACCGTTTAAGTAATAGTGCACAAAACGAGATCATAAATATCACCACTATTTTCCTTGGTTTAGCTGTAGGCTCTAAGCTTGCTGCAGATAAGTTTTTAACCGTAGAAACAATTGGTATTTTGGTACTCGGCGCCTTGGCTTTTGCAATTGGTACAGCTTCAGGTGTATTTATGGCAAAAGGTATGAACAAGTTCTCTAAATCACCAATCAATCCACTCATCGGCGCGGCTGGTGTATCAGCTGTGCCAATGGCTGCACGCGTAGTTAATAAAGTGGGTCTGGAGAATAATCCGCATAATTTCTTATTAATGCATGCAATGGGACCAAATGTTGCGGGAGTACTGGGTAGTGCTGTGGCTGCAGGTATCTTGTTAGCGCTGGTAGGTTAAATAAATCATTAAACTATACCCAGCGAGCTGAGTATGGTGAGGTAACTTTTACTTCCAACCGACTGCGCAGTATTTACTGCGCTTTTTTTTGCGCTTAGGGTCTGTTGACCTTTCAGGGTTAAAATTTGCTCAAACTAGGGGCGATTTAATCACGGCGCGAGATTTGTAACCTAGTGGGCTAAGTAAAAATCGAGCAACAAAGAGTTAATCGCCCCTAGGCAGAACCCTTCGGGCAGCGCGTGTTTGGCATTTATGCCGCGTTATCTCCTATTTATGGGGAATAACCACACTACATAGGCTCTGCCTTGCCTAAAAACCAAACGCGCAGCTGCAAATTTAACCTCGAAAGATAAACAGACCCTAGGTATACTCGATAGATATTTTATTAAATAGGAATGGTATGAATATCTTCGTGATTTTAATTTCACTGTTTGTTGCATTAATCATTCTTGTGCCACTACTTGAAAAGTATCAGTCTAAAATGGGCCTAGATGGTGCGACTAAATATGCCAAATACATCTGGCCATTAGTGATGATTTCATTGGTTGTGCAATTGATTTATGTGTTGGTGAGATAGAGCGTAGCCGTCAGTTTTAAGATTCAGGGCAGCTAGAAGCAGTAAGTTGCCCAGCGTTAAAATTGCCTGCGTAGGTTGTGGTTGAACACCCCGAAACCCAACGAAAAATATCCTGCCAGTCTGCATCAATGCACAGCATTATCGGATGTCTTAAATGCAATAACTGACGATTCATGAACCATTATGTGTGAAGTCAAACTTTTAGCTTGTACTATTTAGCCTCAACAGGTTTAAAATCATCGATAGATATTTGGATACATATTCAGCATGAGAAATAAATCGCTTCTCCGTCCTTGTTGTCCTACTTATTCAATAAATTTCATTGCTGTTGCAAGTGAGTTTGCAGATGAAGTACTTAACATGTTTTTTGACTAATAAGTCATGTAATTCTTGGTTGTCTAGTTTCATACAGAATCATTGATGGGGGCACAATGACAAAGCCAGTCAAAACTAAACGTAGCAAAAGGGTTCCGTATGACAAACTTGATACTCATTGAGCCTCCTCCCCAGCATCGCGATTATTCGCTACGCTGAAAAGGCAACCAACCTTACAGGAGAAAGCTCAATGAACTTTTACAATAACATGCATCCATATTATTGTGGAATC